>NZ_JBQCVA010000052.1:0-15162 GCF_051962715.1 Neisseria sp. P0008.S010 | reverse complement strand
CTTCTTTGGATTAGGTTTTCGTATTTCATTTGGAAATTGTAAATCTTCAGGATACTTTCGCAAGAGGTCTATTGAAAGGCCGTCTGTAAAACCGTTTTCCGGTTTTCAGACGGCCTTGATGCTTTTATTTTCCGACGTTTGATTCGTCTTTTATTTGTCTTTGCGGATACGCAGGAAGGTGGCGAAACGGGGTTTGCCCTTTTGCGTGAAACCTCGGTAACGGTAGGTAATGACCGAGCCGACCGGCGGCGGGTTGGCACGCTCGGCATCTTTAAACCCGCTTCCGATACGGAATTCGCCCAACTCGTTACGGCAGCCGACCGCGCCGAGTTTGCCCGCATATTTCCCTTTGCCTTCGTAATGGCGCGTTACCGTACATTCGGCATCCTGCTGCGGTTTCAGTTTCAGATAACCGCTGCTGCGGCCTGC
Organism: Neisseria sp. P0008.S010; assembly: GCF_051962715.1. Taxonomy (NCBI): domain Bacteria; kingdom Pseudomonadati; phylum Pseudomonadota; class Betaproteobacteria; order Neisseriales; family Neisseriaceae; genus Neisseria; species Neisseria sp. P0008.S010. The sequence continues at coordinate 14,733 of NZ_JBQCVA010000052.1, read as the reverse complement.
GCGGTACGGCTGTTGCGGATCGCGCAAAATCACGCCCTCTCCGCCCGCCTTCACGATTTTTTCCATCATCGCACGCGCTTCCTCAATATTTTTGACCGGCGTTTGTTTGACAACGACGATGTTCGCCGGATATTTTTTCAGACGGCCTTCCAATACGGCCAGCCTTTGATAAAGGTTCCCCTCTGCTTTCGGCAAGTCGAAAACGTACAACTTGATGCCGCCCCAATCTCCGTCGGCCGAACGTGTGGCGGCGGAAATCCGCTCAAACTGCCCGCGCGAACTGTAAAGCTCGCCATCCAGCGGATAGGACGGAAAATTGCAGGTAAACCCCGGCGGCGGCGTGAAAGCATAACCTTGGCGGCTAATCAGCTTTTTGCCGTCCCAATAGGCGCGTACGCCGTCCAATTTCTCGCTGGCCGCCCAGCCCTGCACGTTTTGGTTGCTATATTCTTCCGCCAACATCAGCGGCGGTGCGGCCCAAGCAGAGGCGGTTATGGAAAAAAGCACACAAAAAATAGGGGTTTTCATGACTGTTTTGCCCAAGTGATTGGTTTGGTCGGGATTATCACATATAATTCATTATCTTGGCACAGCTGGTTATTCAAAATAAATATCTTAAGGAAAACGATGTCGCTACATGTTGAAATTATTGCGGTTACCCTGTTCCGCCAGAACTGCACACTGATGTGGGACGACGAAACCAACGAAGCGGTTTTTACCGATGTCGGCGGCAACGTTCCGCGCCTGTTGGAAGAAGCGGAAAAACGCGGTTTGCACGTTAAGGCGATTTGGCTGACACACGGCCATCTCGACCATATCGGCGGCGTGGCGGAAATGACGGCGGGCAATCCGAAAATCGAAGTTTTGGGCCCGCACGAAGCCGACCGCTTCCTGCTGGCGAACCTCACCGAAATCACCAAACAATACAATTTCCCGCCAACCAAACCCTTTATACCGACCCGCTGGCTGGAAGAAGGCGACGAATTGAAAGTCGGCCGATATGCCTTCAAAGTGCTGCATATTCCCGGCCACACGCCCGGCCATATCGTTTTCTACTGCGCCGAGGCCGACTTGTTGGTGGCGGGTGACGTGATTTTCTATGAAAGCGTGGGGCGCACCGATTTCGAGCGCAGCAACCACGACGACTTAATCCGCAACATCCGTGAAAAAATCTTCACTTTGCCTGAAGACACCCAAATCGTTACCGGACACGGCAGGATGACGACGGTCGGCTACGAAAAACAGCATAACCCCTATCTTTAAGCTACAATGAGCCCGGTTCGGACCCTCCTTCCGAACCGTCTTTTCAGACGGCCTGGCCGTCTGAAAACATTTTGAATGCACAAATACAAGGAACCCGCCATGACTACCCGCTTCGGCCCGTTGCTGCAAGAAGAACTCGTCCCCGTCCTCAGCCGATTTTTGACCGCCGCCGGCGAAAACGCCGAATCGGGCACGCAGGCGGCAAAATTGGTTTCGCCCATCGTTTTGGGCGGCGTATTGAAGAGTACGGCCGGCAATCCCGATTATGCAGCCGCCCTTTACCGGCAGGCTGGCGCGGAAAGCGGCCTGTCTGCGGACGAAGTTCAGGCACAATCCGAACGCTTGATTGCTTTGGGCAACAGTCTGCTGCCTGCCGTGTTTGACGGTAACGCCGCCGATGCGGCTGCCGAATTGGCACGGCAGAGCGGGATTGCCAAATCGGCAGCCGCCCGCCTGCTGGCCATGACCCTGCCTTTGGTTTTGTCGCGTTTGGGCCGCAGTAGCGGCAGCCTGCCCGACTTTTTGAAATTGCTGGCCGGTCAATCCGACCATCTGGCGGAAAATCTGAACGGCGGACTGCTCTCGGCTTTGGGCATCAGCAATGTTGCCGCCGTATCCGCCGTTACCCACAAGCTGTCGGATCATGCCGCTTCCCTGCAGTTATCGGATGATGAACTGCCTGCCGTATCGGGCAAATCGTCAATTATCGGAAGCCTGCCAGTGTTGCTGCTGGCGGCTGTATTGGCTGTCGTGGCGTTTAAAGGTTGCAGTACCAAAACGGAAGAACAGGGCACGGACAGACCTTTCGAAGCCGATGCGGTACGGTTCCAACCCGATGCCGACCAGCCGTTACCCGCCCTGCCGTTGCCCGACGAAGCGGTTATCACGCCGAACGGGCCGGTAGCCGAATCAGCATCCGGTACCGGCGGATAATAAACAATCTTATTTCTGCAAGCAGGCCGTCTGAAAATTTCAGACGGCCTGCTTGCTTTTTTATCCAAAGCAACATAAGGTTACATAAAACTACAAATATATGGCGGATTAAACGGCGTTAATGCCGAATAGTCTGCCGCAAACAGTACGGAACGGCTTGATTGATGCGTTTCTGCGCGTCAAAACATCATTCCCGCACGCTTCCGCCTTGCCCTGTTTGAAACTGAAGCCGCTATAGCTATAAAGGAGAAACTACAATGGAAAAAACGGCAAACACCCCGTCTGCCCGCGAAATTGCCGAAACCATGTTGGCCGGATTCGACAAGCACTACCGCCTGTTCCGTGAAAAATCCGCCCAAGCCAAAGCCCTGTTTGAACGGCGCGACTGGAAAGGCATACAGGATTTGGTGGCCTACCGCATCCAGATGTACGACCGCCGCGTGTCGGAAGCAGCCGGCATTTTGACCGAACGTCTGGAAGGCGGCTCATCCGACCAATTGTGGGCGGAGGCCAAAAAAGAATACATCGCCCTCTTGGTGGATCACAAACAACCCGAACTGGCGGAAACCTTTTTCAATTCCGTATCCACCAAAGTGTTGGCCAAAGAATATTTCAATAACCGCTTTATCTTCGTCAAACCGGCCGCCAGCACGGAATTTATCGACTCCGACCCACCCGTGTTCTGCACTTTCTACCCTGCCAATGCCGGTTTGCGCGGCTGCCTGCAACGGATATTGCGGCATTTCGGCTGGCAGGTACCGTTTGCCCACGCCGCCGCCGACGTGGCTGATATTCTGCGTGCGGCGCGCCGACATTTCGGCAAAGAATGGCCGCCGCGCGAGCTGAACCTGCACGTTCAAGTGTTGAATTCGGCTTTTTACCGCAACAAATCGGCCTATATCTTCGGGCAGATTATCAACGGCAGCAGCAGGCATCCCTTTGCACTGGCGGTGGTACACGACACCGAAGGCCGTCTGAAAATCGATGCCGCGCTGTTTGATCCGAAACAGATTTCCGTACTCTTCTCTTTCGCCCGCGCCTATTTCTTGGTGGATATGCCCGTTCCCAGCGGCTATGTGCGCTTCCTGCGCGAAATGCTGCCGATGCGCTCGGACGGCGATTTTTACACCCTGCTCGGCCTGCACAAACAGGGGAAAAACATTTTCTGGCGCGAGTTCACGCAGCACCTGCGCTATTCCGACGACAAATTCATCCTCGCGCCCGGCATCAAAGGCTTGGTGATGAGCGTGTTTACCCTGCCCTCTTTCCCCTATGTGTTCAAAGTGATTAAAGACACCTTCGGGCCGAACAAAGACTTTGACCGCGAATATGTACAGCAGAAATACCTGTTGGTGAAAAAGCACGACCGTGTCGGCAGGATGGCCGATACGCTGGAATTTTCCGACATCCCGCTGCCCAAAGTACGTTGCGACGAAGCCTTCCTCAACGAAATGCGCACCTTGGCACCGAGCCAAATCGAGGAAACCGACGATATGGTCATCATCAAACACGCCTATATCGAATACCGCCTCACACCGTTAAACCTGTTTATGCAGAAGGCTTCGCCGGAAGAAAAAGCGGCGGCAGTCATCGACTACGGCTTCGCGCTGAAAGAACTCGCATCGGCCAATATCTTTCCCGGCGATATGCTGTACAAAAATTTCGGCATGACGCGCTTCGGACGGGTAATTTTCTATGACTACGACGAAATCGAATACATGACCGACTGCAATTTCCGCAAAATCCCGGAAGCACCGAATCCGGAAATGGAAATGTCGGGCGAGGTATGGTATCCCGTGCATAAAGGCGACGTATTCCCCGAAGAATTCGCCCCCTTCCTGCTCGGCGAACCCGACGTACGGCAGGTTTTCCTCAAACACCACCGCGATTTGCTGACACCCGAATTCTGGCAGGGCAAAAAAGAGCGGCTGCAACAAGGTTTGTTTGACGATTTCTACCCCTACCCGCAATCCGTCCGCTTCAACCCGGAACAAACAGCCGAAGGCTTGGCAGACGATACGGATGTTTGATTGGATAACCGTTGCCCCGGCAAGAGGCCGTCTGAAAACGCAATCCAGGCTTTCAAAACCGTTGAAACATTGTTTTCAGACGGCCTCATCCGTTTCCGCGCCTTCCGTGCACACCGATCCGCCCGGTACCTTGTCCAGCCGCCAATTTGCCGCCGCCCAATCCAACAAATCCTTAGGCTTGTCCACATCGGGGGCAGGCGGCAGGTTCAGATAGGACGACACCTGCCGCAGCAAAGCCTCGCGGCGCGACAAATCCAGCGCGGGGGCGAGCGTCTGCTTCGACCACTTCTGCCCGTGGCGGTTCACCAGCAGCGGCAAATGGGCATACTGCGGCGTCGGCACGTTCAAGCAATGCTGCAGCCAAATCTGGCGCGGCGTGGAAACCAGCAGATCCTGCCCGCGCACCACATGCGTTACACCCTGCGCCGCATCGTCGGCCACCACCGCCAGCTGATACGCCCAAAAACCGTCGGCACGCAGCAACACGAAATCGCCGATGTCCCGCGCCAAATCCTGCGCGTAACGCCCCACCACCGCATCATCAAATGCCACTTCCCCTTCCGGTACGCGCAAACGCCAGGCAGGTGGGCGGCCGCTTTCAGACGGCCTCAAAGCCGGATTGCGGCAGCGGCCGTTGTAAACAAACCCGTCCGCACCTTGTCGTGCCGCACCCTGCCATTCGCGGCGGCTGCAATAACACGGATACACCAGCCCTGCCGCTTTCAGACGGCCCAAAGCCTCCGCATACACATCATGGCGGCGGCTTTGATATTCCACTGCGCCGTCCCACTCGAAACCGAACGCCTCCAGCGTGTGCAAAATATCGTCTGCCGCCCCCGGCATCTCGCGCGGCGGGTCCAAATCCTCCATCCGCAGCAGCCACCGCCCGCCGGCGGCACGCGCATCCGCATACGAAGCCAGCGCGGTCAGCAGCGAACCGATGTGCAGCCGCCCGGTCGGGCTGGGCGCAAAACGTCCGATATAGTTCATATCCATCAACACTTCATGCTCAAGTTTCGCCGATCGGCATACCGGCTCAAAACCAAGTTTCATCTTTGAAAAACAAAGCAGCCATTCCCATACGCCCGATATAACGGATTAAATTTAAATCAGGACCAGGCGACGAAGCCGCAGACATTACAAATAGTAAGGCAAGGAGGGGCAACGCTGTACCGGTTTAAATTTAATCCACTATAAAAAACCGTACCGCTACCATGCCTCGGCCGGACAGCCGACGATAATTTCCAATAAATTGGGCAACCCTACACTTTATTTTAACCCGTATGCGCCGCCTAAATCAGGATTTGAAAACCTATGTGCGCCAATCTGCAAACCCTGCACCATTGCTTTTTAACGGTTTTAAGCGGGAAAAGGCCGTCTGAAAACCTGATTGACGGTTTTCAGACGGCCTCACATTTCAAATTTCGGCTCAAAGTCAAAAGCCGCCATCAATACCCTTGTAGCGGACGCGGAAACATCCGGGCAAAAAAATACCATCTATACCAAGGGGAAAGTATAGATGGCCAAACACATTACGGGAAAACGTCTTACTCACATGTTTGCTAGGAAGCAAACGTCTGTCAGACGGGACAAATAGTAATTAACTCCCGTTGTCTTCCGTATAAAAAATAAACAGACGGTTGATAAATAAAATAAACGGTATTCCTCAAGTCAATTTATTTTATTGTAATAAATTGCCATTCGCCGGGTACAAGATGCTCGGCAGACCATTCGCCGAATTTCAGACGGTGCAGCGTTTCCACGCGGTTTCCAGCGGCCGCGACCATGCGTTTGACCTGGTGGTATTTGCCTTCGGTAATCGTCAGCAGCAATGTGTGCGGATTTTCCAGCACGGCTTCGGCAGCCTGCACGGTTTCATCGTCATCATGGAGCAACACGCCGTTTTTCAGGCTTTGGCAGAAAGTTTCGTCGGCGGGATGTTTCAAGCCGACGCGGTAGAGCTTGGCCGCTTTGTATTTGGGCGAGGTCATGCGGTGGTTGAACTGGCCGTCGTTCGTAATCAGCAAAACGCCGGTGGTGTCGGCATCCAAGCGTCCGACGGCCTGCATGTCGATGTTGCGCATGTGGTCGGGAAACAGGCTGAACACGCTCGGATAATCGCGCGGTTTGTGCGAGGTTTCGTAATCGGCAGGTTTGTTCAATACGATATAAAAGTAAGGCTGGGGAACGGCTTGAACGGCTTCGCCGTCGATGTGCAGGGTGCGGACTTCCGCAGGATCGATTTCGCTTTTGCCGTCGTTGCGGATTTCGCCGTTGACGGCAACGCAGTCGTTATCAATCAGCCATTGGCATTGTTTGCGGCTGCCCAATCCTTGGGCTTGCAGATATTTGAGCAGTTGCATGGTTTATCGCGTGATGTTTTCAGACGGCCTCAATTATGCCAAAGAAGGCCGTCTGAAAAAAGGCGGCAAAAAAATCGCCCCTGTTACCAGGGGCGCAAAAGGAACACAAACCACTACCAAAACTTTCACATTATCCCGAAGCCGGACAGACGCGTTCTGCCGCAGGATATAAGGCGCGTTGCAGGAGTTGCGGGGACAACGCGGAATCAAATTTGTCGCTGATACTTAATCTGCCTTGCTCGGGACAAAGCTCCAACAGGCGGCAGTTGCAATCGATGCCTTCTGCCTCCCGACACCTCCGCCGCAGGGCGGCACAGGCATCCCGGTAAACACATTCTTTGCAGGAAACTTCCCGCGTCCGGCCTATCCAGCTCAAGCGGATATCGGCCTCTTCGTCTTCAATCAGCACAATGCCGTTTTGCTTGTTCAGCGCGGGGCATTGCTCGGGTACGGCAAAGTAATAATGACCGTCCACATGGGCATATACGCTGCAGAAAACGGCCGGTTCGGCACCATCCTCCGCCTGGGGCACGGCCAACCAAGAAGAAAAGGTCTGGCGGTGCAGCTGTAAAATATCCAAGGCAAAGAGTTTGAACATCGTTTCGGACATTTCCCCCTCCTTGCTGCGTTGTTGTCTGCTTTCGATGTGGCGTATATTAGCCGAACTTTTTTGAAAAATCAAACGATAATTATTAGCAATAAGGAATTTATAGCTATCAGATTGAAACTAAAAGAAATAAATTTCAAAAAAATTTATTCGGAATATAAAAACCGTCTTAATTCCTTGAAAACCACGCTTTCAGACGGCCTCCGACCGTGCGTGCAGCCAAAGCGGCGGCCATAGGTTAAAATGGCGGGCTGCCCGATTGGAACCAACGAAAGGATTGAAACATGGCGCGGGAAAGACAGATTATTTTGGATACGGAGACCACGGGCCTTTATGCCGACCGTGGCGACCGGATGCTGGAATTTGCCGGCATCGAAATGAAAAAACGCCAGCTGACCATGAACAACCTGCACCTCTACATCCATCCCGACCGCGACATCCCCGAAGAAGCGGCGGCGGTGCACGGCATCACGCTCGAACAGCTTGAGGAACGCAACGCGCCGAAATTCGAGCAGGTCGGCCGGCAAATCGCCGACTTCCTGCGCGGGGCGGAACTGATTATCCACAACGCCCGCTTCGACGTCGGCTTCCTCAATATGGAATTTGCCCGCATGGGGCTGCCGAGCATCGAAGAACTCGATTGCGAAATAACCGACACCCTGGCCATGGCGCGGGAAAAATTTCCCGGACAAAAAGCCAGCCTGGATGCATTGTGCAGCCGCCTCGATGTAGACCGCAGCAAGCGCGTCCTGCACGGCGCGCTCATCGACTGCGAACTGCTGGCCGAAGTCTATCTGGCGATGACGCGCGAACAATTCGACCTCGTCGGGGCGGAAGAAACGGCTGCCGCCGCGCAGTCCGCCGATACGGGCATAGCCGTTCAGACGGCCGGCGGCGGCTTGAAAATCCTGCGTGCCGATGCCGAAGAAACCGCCGCCCACCTCGAATATCTGGCCGAACTCGACAAAGCATCCGGCGGGCAATGCCTCTGGACTGCGGAAAAAACGGAGCAGGCATGAAACGCCGCAACATCGCCCTGATTCCCGCCGCCGGAACCGGCTCGCGTTTCGGCGCGGGCAAACCCAAACAATATGTCGAAATCGGCGGAAAAACCGTTTTGCAACATACTTTGGACATCTTCCTCAGCCATCCCCTGATAGACGGCGCGGCAGTGGTATTGTCGCCCGACGACACCCGCTTTCAGACGGCCTGCAACGATGAAAAACTGACCGTGCTGCACTGCGGCGGCGCAACCCGCGCCGAAACCGTCCGCAACGGCATTGCCGCCCTGCTGGAACGCGGCTTGGCCGACGGAACCGACAACGTCCTGGTTCACGATGCCGCCCGCTGCTGCCTGCCGCCCGAAGCCCTGACGCGCCTGATTGAAACGGCGGGCGGAACCGCGCACGGCGGCATTTTGGCCGTTCCCGTCGCCGACACGCTCAAACGCGCCGACGGCGCAAACCATATCGGCGAAACCGTTTCCCGCAACGGATTGTGGCAGGCGCAAACGCCGCAGCTCTTTCAGACGGCCTTACTGCACCGCGCCCTGTCGGCAGAAGATTTGGACGGCATCACCGACGAAGCGTCGGCGGTGGAAAAACTCGGCGTGCAGCCGCTGCTGGTACAAGGTGACATGCGCAATTTGAAGCTGACGCTGCCGCAGGACGAATTTATCGTCAGATTGCTGTTACAGGCCGTCTGAACCTTTAAATAGCCATCATCAGGAAATAGAATGTTCAAGCCATTGATGTTTTTATTCCTTGTTTTCCAACTTCTTCCGGCCGCCGCCGCACCTGTTGCAGGCGGATGCGCCGTCCCCGTGCGGCAGCTCGACATCGCGGGCATCAAACTCGGCGAACCGGCCGCCGCGCTGCAAAAACGATTTCCTAAAGCCATGCCGATGTCCGAGGGGAACAGGCATTTTTTGTTTTTCCCGCCCGACAGCGGCGCGGCATTTGCACCGGATATCGCAGACATCTTCCTTGAGCACGGGGGCGGCAAAATCACCGGCATTTCTTTAAAATACCGGGATGCCGAAACCGATTGGCCCGCCCTGCTCAAAAATCTACGCACACGTTTCGGATTGCCCCAAACCGGTTGGGACGAAAGCACATTTTCGGAAACCGCCGTTTATTCGTGCCGCGATTACGGCATCGTGATTTCCCCCTTGTCGGACGGTAATGTGCGCGGCGCAGTGCTGAGCGTGCATACAAACCCCGACAGGCGGCCGTAATCCGTCGGAAGGCCGTCTGAAACATTATCTGCCGTCCGCCATTTTCAGACGGCCTCATCAATAAGGAACACCAAATGAACATCCGCATCGGACAAGGCTACGATGTCCACCAACTCGTCGAAGGCCGCGATTTGATACTCGGCGGCGTACACATCCCGTTTGAAAAAGGCCTGCTCGGCCATTCCGATGCCGACGCGCTGTTGCACGCGCTTACCGACGCCTTACTCGGCGCGGCGGGCTTGGGCGACATCGGCAGCCATTTCCCCGATACTGCTGCTGAGTTTAAAGATGCCGACAGCCGCGTATTGTTGCGCGAAGCGTATCAAAGCGTGCAGGCTCTAGGTTGGCGCGTTGTGAACGTGGATACCACCGTCATCGCCCAAAAACCCAAACTCGCGCCGCACATTCCCGCCATGCGCGCCAACATTGCCGCCGATTTGGGCATTCAGACGGCCTGCGTGAACATCAAAGGCAAAACCAACGAAAAACTCGGCTACCTGGGGCGCATGGAAGCCATCGAAGCGCAGGCAGCGGTATTGCTGATGCGCGACGGCACGCCCACCCCCGCCGTTTTTCAGACGGCCTGACCTTATGGACAAGCGCAAACTGCCCGCAAACCTGCCGCCCCTGCACAGCCCCCTCTGGCTGCCCGGCGGCCACTTGCAAACCGTGTATGCCAAACTGTTGCAGCGCACTCCTCCGCCCTACCGCCGCGAACTGCTGCCCGACAGCGGCGGCAGCGAACAGGCGGCTTACGACTTCGTAGATGCGGCAGACGCGGAAGCCCCGCTCGTCGTCCTGTTTCACGGCTTGGAAGGCAGCAGCGGCAGCCACTACGCCGTCGAAATGATGCACGCGGTGCGCGAACGCGGCTGGCACGGCGTGGTGGCGCATTTCCGCAGCTGCGGCGGCGTGCCGGCCGAAAAGAAATACCACAGCGGCGACACGCGCGAAATCGCCCACATGCTCGGCCTGCTGGCCGCCCGCTACCGCCGCATCTACGCCGTCGGCATCTCGCTCGGCGGCAACGCGCTGGCAAAATACCTCGGCGAACAAGGACGCGCCGGACAAGCGGCCGTCCCGCAGGCCGCAGCCGTCGTCTCCGCGCCCGTGGACCTTCCCGCCTCGGCCGCCGCACTCGAACACGGCCTGCCGCGCCTGCTCTACACCCGCTATTTTTTAAACAGCCTGCTGCCGAAAGTGCCGCCGCTGCCGGATGCCCGCATCCGCACACTGGGCGATTTCGACAACGCCTACACCGCGCCCCTGCACGGCTTCGCCGACAAAGACGACTACTACCGCCGCTCCGCCGCCAAACCCTACCTGCGCGACATCGCCGTACCGACCCTGCTGCTGAACGCGCGTAACGACCCCTTCCTGCCCGCCCGCTTCCTGCCGACGGCAAACGACGTTTCGCCGCAGGTCTGCCTGCTCCAACCCGAACAAGGCGGCCATGCGGCCTTCGTTTCAGGCGGCGGCCGCGGCCACCTGCGCTGGATGCCGCAAACCGTACTGCGCTTTTTCGAGCTGACATCGGACGGGCATTGAAACGGAACGCCGGCAGATTCGTTTCCGGCCATCCCGCCTTTACAGCCACCTGTCTGCATATTGGACAGCCCTTTTTCCCTTTTCAGACGGCCTCCCTATGTCTTCCAAACTCACCCTGCTGCATTTCCACCGCAACCTGCGCCTGCACGACAACGCCGCCCTGCACATTGCGGCAGGCCTCGACCGCCCGACGGTGGGCGCGTTTGTTTTCCCGCCCGACTGCAATCCCCGCCAGCGCGTTTTCCTGCGGCAGACATTGGCCGAATTGCGCGGCGGGCTGGCCGCGCTCGGCATCCCGCTGCACGTTTTTACAGGCAATGCCGCCGATGCGCTAAACGGCCTGCTGGCGCGTTACCCGTTTACCGCCTTCGTCAGCCCGCTGCCCGTCCGCCGTGCAGCGGACGAACGGCTGCCCGCCGTATACCGTGCGGACGATACCCTGCCCGTTTTATCCGTGCAGCCGGACGGCCTGCCGCCCGATTTCGCCGCCTACCGCACGGCCTGGCTGCAACAGGCGCGTCAGGCCGAAATACTACCGCCGCCCGATGCCGCCGCCTGGCAGGCACGGCAAACGCGGCTGCCCGCCGAATGCCGGAACGTGCCGCCCCTGCCCGATGTGCAAGCCGTACCGCTGACCGCACAAGGCGGGGAAGCGGCGGCACGGCGGCTGTGGGCAGGCTTCCTGCCGCGCCTGTCCGACTATCCGCTGCACGGCGGCTTCCCGGCTAAAAAAGGCGTATCGCAACTGTCCGCCCACTTCTGCTTCGGCACCTTGTCCGTCAGAGAGGTGTGCCGCGACATCCGCGCAGGCGGACAAGACGGGGCAGCATGGCTGGACGGGCTGGCGCGCCGCGCCTACTGCCGCCACGCCTTGCCGTTTTCAGACGGCCTGTTGGAATTGACCACGAAAGGAGGCAGGGCGGCACTGCATTGGCTGCAACCGCCGAAAATGATTCGGGAGACGGACGGGAGCGGCGAAGCCTTGATGCGCTGGCAGGAGGGGCGGACTGGCGTACCGATAGTCGATGCCGCCATGCGCGCCCTCAATGGTGGCGGCAGCCTGCATCCCACCCTGCGCCGCCTGTGTGCCGATTTCCTCACAGGCCGTCTGAACATCTCGGCGGCGCACGGGGAAGCCTGTTTTGCCGCATGGCTGACCGATTACGAATATGCCGTCAATCACCACAATTGGCAGCAGGCAGGCCGTCTGAACAACCCGTTTGCCGAATCGCTGAACCTCGACCCCGACGGCCGCTTCATCCGCCGCCACCTGCCCGAACTGGCGCACCTGCCCACATCCGCCCTCCACGCCCCGCACCTGGCCGGCAGCGATGTCGAAACCAACGGCTATCCGCCGTCCTGCGTGCAGGTTTAAGCGCGCATCGAAAGGCCGTCTGAAAACCGGAAAACAGTTTTTCAGACGGCCTCAAACATGTTTGGCGGCAGGCGCGGTCGGTACGGAATGCGCCAACCCGTTATTCTGAAAGCGGGTCTGCCAGTGAACTGTTTAAAAAATATAGTGGATTAAATTTAAATCAGGACAAGGCGACGAAGCCGCAGACAGTACAGATAGTACGGCAAGGCGAGGCAACGCCGTACTGGTTTAAATTTAATCCACTATAATCGCTTCATCTATCGCGGCAATTTCACTATACTGCCGCCGTTTCCATTCCAACCGACGGAGCTTTGATATGCGGGTTTTACTGGTTGAAGATGATGCCATGATTGCCGAAGCCGCCACCTGCGGGCTGAAAGACGGCGGTTATGCCGTCGATTGGATTAAAAACGGCGGGCAGGTAGTCTCGGCGGTGCAGGCACAGCCTTACGACCTCATCCTGCTCGACCTCGGCCTGCCGAGCTGCGACGGTTTGCAGATTTTGGCCGAATTGCGGGCTGCGGGCTGCTCTGTGCCGATATTGATCGTTACCGCCCGCGACGACCTGCACAGCAGGCTCGGCGGGCTGGACGGCGGTGCCGACGACTATATCGTCAAACCGTTCGACATGGCCGAACTGCAGGCCAGGATGCGGGCGGTTCTGCGGCGGCACAACGGGCAAAGCCAAGCCCTGCCGAGCAACGGCCTGCTCACCCTCGATCCGGCAACCCACAGAGTACAGGTGGCCGGACAGGAAGGCGACATCATATTGAGCAACAAGGAATTTGCCGTTTTGCAGGCACTGCTGATGCGTCCCGGTATGATTTTGTCGCGCACCGATTTGGAAGACAAAATTTACGGCTGGGGCGAAGAGGTAGAAAGTAACGCAGTTGATTTCCTCATCCATGCACTGCGTAAAAAGCTGGGCAAAGAGCACATTCAAAACGTGCGCGGTGCCGGCTGGCTGGTACCGAAAGGTGATGAGGCCGTCTGAAACCCTATTTGGCCGGAGTAAAAATGGCACGACTGCAAAAACCAAACATGCCGCCATCCGGCCGATTGCCCGTCCCGCCGTTTTTCAGACGGCCTTTCAGCCTTTTGCATATTGAAACGGTGGCAAATCCCGCACAAGCCGTCGCCCTGATGGCGATAACGGCCCGTATCACTTACAATTCGCGCGGACGGGGACCGGATAATGTTCGGCCACATAAACATCGCTGACCTTACAGGCCTCGTATATCCATGCGTTCCAGTTGTCTATCAGCCACTGCCTGTCGATACCTGCCGAACCAACCGCTTCGGCCTCTTTGGGAAGCTTGACTAAAATCAGCCCCGCCTTATGGCCGGTGGAAACGACGAAACCAAATTTCCTGTCGCCGTCCGGAAATTCAACCAACATCAAATCAACATATTTTTCATGCGGATATGAACCGGGAAAGCGCAAAACGGCACCATGCCCCAAATTGCCGCGATAATGAACCAATTTCTGCATCCTTGCATCCCTATCTCATGATTACTGCCAAAATCCTGTTTGCCCCATGACCGATTCCGTTTCCTTCCTCACCCTCTTCCTGCTCGGTTTTTTCGGCGGCGGCCACTGCGTCGGCATGTGCGGCGGCCTGTCGTCGGCCTTCGCCCTGCAACTGCCGCCGCATATCGGCCGTTTCCGCCTGATTGTGCTGCTCAACCTCGGCCGGATATCCAGCTACACCGTCATCGGCCTTTTGGCGGGCGCGCTCGGCCAATTCGGTATTTCGCTCGACCAAACCCGCACGCTGCAAACCGTCCTCTTCACCGCTGCCCACGTCTTACTGCTGCTGCTCGGCCTGTATCTGGCGGGCTTATCCGACTTGGCACGCCGCATCGAAGGCGCGGGCAAACCCGTCTGGCAGCGGCTCAACCCGCTGCTCAACCGACTGCTGCCGATTAAAAGCGTACCGGCCTGCTTCGGCGTCGGCCTGCTGTGGGGCTGGCTGCCCTGTGGCCTGGTTTACAGCGCATCGCTCTACGCGCTGGGCAGCGGCAGCGCATGGCAGGGCGGGCTGATGATGCTGGCCTTCGCCTTCGGCACCCTGCCGAACCTGCTGGCCATGGGTTGGTTTGCCGGACAACTGAAATCCCTGCTGCAAAACCGCCGCGTCCGCCTGTTTGCCGGCCTGACCGTCTGCGCTTGGGCGGTGTGGCAGCTGGTGAAGGCCGCGCGGCTGTTTGCCCTGTCTTAGGGCGGATGGGGCTTTGCCGAAACCGTGCATCGGTTCCGCAGCCCCTCCCTTCTTCGGCGGCCTTGTGTTCACTTGAATTTGTAGAAATCCCTAGCGTTGTTTACAGTATTTCAGGAGAATACTGACATGAACATGCACAAAAATACCCGCCTCACC
>NZ_JBQCVA010000051.1:0-15311 GCF_051962715.1 Neisseria sp. P0008.S010 | reverse complement strand
ACCAATGAGCTTACGCTTTCCTTCTCTTGGGTGTAGGCTGTCCAAATGGCTTGGCGGTGGTGCGGGGTGAGGCGGGTATTTTTGTGCATGTTCATGTCAGTATTCTCCTGAAATACTGTAAACAACGCTAGGGATTTCTACAGCTAAAACAAGTTTTCCAAAGGGAGACGAGTTCCTGCGAAGCTAAAACACAGCTTCAACGGAATAAAACCGTGTTTCAGACGGCCTCAAATCCATCCTACCCCGACACGGAGCATTCAAAATGAACCTCAAAGCCACCTCACTGCGCGCCATCGCCTTAGCCATCCTTCTCGGCACGGCTGCCTGCGCCGCGCCGTCCCAACTTTCCGCAAAAAAGGAGCAAGCCATGCCTTCCGTCCACAGCATCACCAGCCGCTACAGCTTCGATGATACCGTTGCCCGCCTGCAGGCAAGTTTCCTTGCCAAAGGCATGAGCATTTTCGGCATTGTCAACCACCAGGCCGCCGCCCGGGAATCCGGCTTGACCATGCAGCCGGCTACCGTCATCGTCTTCGGCACGCTCCAAGCCGGAACGCCGCTGATGGTCAAAGACCCCGAATTTGCCCTGCAACTGCCGCTGCAAGTGCTGGTTACGGAACAGAACGGACAAGTCAAAGTCGTCTTCAACGACACCCGTGCCCTGATTCAGGGCAGCAAAATCAACTTCTCCGACGTGGAAAACAGCTTGGCCAATGCGGAAAAACTGATTGCAAAAACCGTAACGGAATAAGCCGCAGCAAAATACCAAAAGGCCGTCTGAAAACCCGGAAACGGTTTTTCAGACGGCCTTCTTTTGCCATTTGATTCGTTAGAACAATCAACGACGCTGAGGATTGTAGCGTTTCTCCAACGAGGAGAAGAACCAGCTCAGGCAGATGGTCATCAGCAGATAAATCAGCGCGATGGCATACAGCGGTTCTTCGTAAATTGAAAAACGTCCGGAAATCGTGCGTTGTACATAAGTCAATTCAGCCACGGCGATGGAAGAAAGCAGCGAACTGTCTTTCAACAGCGTAATGAACTCGTTTGCCAACGGCGGCAGCATACGGCGGAAGGCCTGCGGCAGAATCACAAAACGCATCGCCTGCGGGTAAGTCAGGCCGAGCGAACGCGCCGCCTCCATCTGGCCTTTGTCGATAGACAGGATGCCCGCACGGAAAATCTCGGTGATATACGCTGTCGCATTGGCAGTCAATGCCAAAACACCCGCCGTAATCGCGCCGTAGTCGCGCCGCATGGCGATTGCCTGCTCCCCATTCACCAACCAGCCGTGTTCGGGATGAATCAGGGCCACGCTCCAAACGTAATACCAAATAAAAATCTGCACAAACAAAGGCGTACCGCGAAACAGCGTTACATACAGCAGTGAAACATTCCGCAGCAGCCAGGCCAAGGCCTTCAATAGCGGCCCGCCCTTCTCGAAACGTACAATCCTCGCCAGCGCACCAAGCAGCCCCAGCAGCGTACCGCCCAGCGTGGCGACGAAGGTCAGTCCCAAAGTAGTCAATGCCCCTATCAGGAACATCTCGCGGTATTCATAAATAATATCGAAACGGAAACTCATATAACAAACTGCCCGACAGTTGTAACGGAAAGCAAAAACGGCGTTGCGCCTTTTGCATGGGAAACCGCGCATTTTACAAGAAAAAACACCGCCTGAAACATTTAATTGCCGCCGCGCTCCCCACCATACTGTAAGCACCCGCCAAATCCGTTTACAATAGCCGCTTTTTTCCTAGCGGCAACCCTATGAAAATCCTCCTTGGCGGCACGCCTGTGCAAAACGCCCCGCCCGCAGCCGTTACCATCGGCAACTTCGACGGCGTACACCTCGGCCACCGCCACATCCTGCAACGTCTCAAAAGCGAGGCCGCCGCACGCGGCCTGCAAAGCACGGCCGTCGTTTTCGAGCCGCAACCGGCCGAATTCTTTGCCCGACTGCGGGGCTGCGAACCGCCGCCCCGCCTGACACCGCTGCGCGACAAGCTGCGCCTGCTGCACGAAAGCGGCTGCGTGGACAACGTCCGCGTATTGCGTTTCAACCGCGCATTTTCACAAATGCCCGCCGAAGACTTTATCGAACACATCCTGCAACGGGAATTAAACACCCGCTATCTGCTGGTCGGCGACGATTTCCGTTTCGGCCGCGACCGCGCGGGCAGCTTCGACCTGCTGCAAAACCAGGGCGGCTTCGTTACCGAACGCACGCCGAGCATCCTCGTGGCCGGCATCCGCGCCAGCAGTACCGCCGTGCGGCAAGCCTTGCGCGAAGGCCGTCTGAAAGAGGCGGAACAGATTTTGGGACACGGCTGCGTCTTGAGCGGGCGGGTTGCCCACGGGCGCAAACTGGGACGGACAATCGGCAGCCCGACCGCCAACATCCACCTGCCGCCGCACCGCTATGCCTTAAACGGCGTTTTCGTCGTCGAAGCATCCGGCGCGTTCGGCAAACGGCGCGGCGTGGCCAGTTTCGGCCTCAATCCCACCGTCAGCGATTCGGGCAGGCAAAAGCTGGAAGTCCACCTGTTCGACTTTTCGGGCAACCTCTACGGCCAACGGCTGTTTGTCCGTTTCCTGCACAAATTGCGCGATGAAGAAAAATTCGGCGATATGGAACAACTCCGGCGGCAGATCGCCGCAGACATCAGGGCGGCCAAAAGCTGGCAGTCCGCCTGACAAATGCGAAAAGTTATAAATAAGGATGACAACTGTCAGTGAAAATAGGTATAATCCGCGTAATTTTTTGCAAACAGCACAACCTTGTTTTAGGAGTTTGAATGAACCAACCGTCCAACCCGCTGCTGAACCAGCAGCCGCAATATCACCAACCGCAACAATTCGGCCAACAGCAGGCTCCCGTCATGACCATTGGCGACTGGATTGTGACTTCCATCGTTTTGGCCATTCCTTTGGTTAACCTGATTATGGCTTTCGTATGGGGCTTCGGCAGCAACACCAACCCCAACAAAGCCAACTACTGCAAGGCCTGGCTGATTTTCATGGCCATCGTGGTTGCGCTTTATATCCTGCTGGTCGTATTCGTTATCGGCGCAGGCGCGGCTGCCGGCCAATACCAATAAGCCGAAACATTCAAATAAGAAGGCCGTCTGAAAACCTGTTTCCAGGTTTTCAGACGGCCTCTTTGTTTGCCGTCCGATATTTTTCAGACGGCCTGAAAGCGAAACGGTATAATCCTGCCTTTTATAACCCAACAAACTGACACAACAAAAGGAACCGCCATGCTGCTGCCCGAACAGGTCAAAGAACTGATTGCCGCCGTCATCCCTTGCGAACACATCGAAGTGGAAGGCGACGGCCACCACTTTTTTGCCGTCATCGTCTCATCCGCCTTCGAAGGCAAAGCCCGACTGGCACGCCACCGCCTGATTAAAGACGGTTTGGCCGAAAAACTAGCTTCCAACGAACTGCACGCCCTATCGGTTTCCGTTGCAGCCACACCTGCGGAATGGGCTGCACACGGCTAACCGCCCACCTTTCCCGTCCCTACCGAAAGCAATCCATGGACAAACTTAAAATTTCCGCCAACGGCCCTTTAAACGGCGAAATTACCATCTCCGGCGCAAAAAACGCCGCCCTGCCGCTGATGTGCGCCGGACTGCTGACCGCAGATACGCTGCGGCTGAAAAACGTCCCCATGCTGCGCGATGTCAAAACCACGCAGAAACTGCTGCAAGGCATGGGCGCGCGCGTTTTAACCGACAATGTTTCCGAATTTGAAATCAACGGCGGCACGGTCAATAACACCTGCGCTCCTTACGAGCTGGTAAAAACCATGCGCGCCTCGATCCTCGTCCTCGGCCCTACCCTTGCCCGCTTCGGCAAAGCAGAAGTCAGCCTGCCCGGCGGCTGCGCCATTGGCTCGCGCCCCGTCGACCAGCACCTGAAAGGGCTGGAAGCCATGGGGGCGGAAATCATCATCGAACACGGCTACGTTAAAGCTTCAGGCCGTCTGAAAGGCGCGCGCGTGGTCATGGACATGATTACCGTGGGCGGCACGGAAAACCTGTTGATGGCCGCCACATTGGCCGAAGGTACCACCGTTTTGGAAAACTGCGCCATCGAACCCGAAGTTGTCGATTTGGCGAAATGCCTAGTCAAAATGGGGGCGAAAATCAGCGGCATCGGTACACCGACCATGACAATTGAAGGAGTAAAAGAACTGCACGGCTGCGAACACAGCGTCGTTCCCGACCGAATCGAAGCGGGTACGTTTTTATGCGCCGTCGCCATGACCGGCGGCAAAGTCGTACTGCGCAACGCCGCTCCCAAAACCATGGAAGCCGTCTTAGACAAACTGGTGGAAGCCGGTGCACTTATCGAAGCGGGCGACGACTGGATTTCCATTGATATGAAACGGCGGCCGAAAGCGGTAAACATCCGCACCACCGAACATCCCGGCTTCCCCACCGACATGCAGGCTCAGTTTATGGCCATGAACGCTGTGGCGGAAGGTTCTTCCAAAGTGATTGAAACCATTTTTGAAAACCGCTTCATGCACGTTCCCGAGCTCAACCGCATGGGTGCGGACATTTCCACCGAAGGCAATACCGCTTTCGTAAACGGTGTGGAAAAACTCTCCGGCGCAACCGTGATGGCAACCGATCTGCGCGCCTCCGCCAGCCTCGTCATTGCAGGATTAGTGGCAGGCGGTGAAACCGTTGTCGAACGCATCTACCATCTCGACAGAGGTTACGAACACATCGAAACCAAACTCGGCCGCGTCGGTGCGAAAATCGAACGGATTTCGTGATTTCGTTTCCCCTGTTTTCAGACGGCCTCCCCTATGCGGAAGGCCGTCTGAATTGATAGGGGTAATTCAAATAAACACTTCCCCTCAGCCCCCCGTTAAGCGGCACAGTCGGAAATAGAAAAAGCCGAGTTCCGCAATATACAGAACCCGGCTTACATACAGGCCGTCTGAAAAACCTAAAGCATCTGTTTGCTTGCTTCATTCTCCAGACAAACAATCTTTAAAAGACCGTCTTATCACTCGTCGTCATCATCCTCGTCATCCAACTCAAAACCGCTGGGGTTTGCCTTCAAAAAGGCCAATTCTTCAGGAGTGCTTTGACGGTTTAAAATGGCATTGCGGTGGGGATAACGCCCAAAACGGTCGATAACGGCCTTATGACGCTCTTCCAACCGTACACTCTTCGGCGTACCGAACCGCTGGAACAAACCGCGCGCCACAGTATGGATATTACGGTTTTCACTATGCAGGAAAGGCATGAGGATAAACTGGCGCTGCTTGGCTTCCAAGAAAGGAAAAGATTGATGCCGAACGGCTTCCTGAGCCAGCAGCAGTGCCATACGGTCTTGTGTATAAGCATGCGGCCTGCCGCGGAAAATCAACCTTGAAAATTGGTCGAGAATGATAATTTCGGCCAAACGCCCTTGAATGGTATCCCGCCAGTCCGATAATTCGCAATTCACAGCATCGCGAAAAATCCGCTCATACATCACACGGACTTTCGTATCCAAATATTCGCTATGTTCAAACCAATGCCGTTTGACTTCTTTGCTGAACCAAAAATCCAGAATTTCTTGCGGGGTTACATACATCAGCTGCATCATGCTTCCTTCTGAAACAAAGCGGTTGAATGGAAAGGGGGATGATTGTATTACAAACGGTCTCCTGCTTATTTCATTTAGGTTTATCGGTTATTTTTAAAAACAAACGGTCATATTTTCAGACTAACGCACAATTTATGTGCAACATGCTGATTTATCTTATCATTGTAGACAATCTAAAAGGCCGTCTGAGAACCAATTTTCAGACGGCCTTTTGAACTAAGGCTTAAACGTAATTCCTTGTTTCGCCCTGCCCGTCAATATTATCGACACAACGGGCACAGACGGTTGCATGTTCTGCCACTGTTCCGACATCTTCGGTATAGTGCCAGCAACGTTCGCATTTTTGCCCGCTGCTAACATGCACATCAACCAACAAGGCATCTCCTTCCTTAACTACGGCTTTCGAAACCAATAAGGCAAAACGCAATTCTTCGCCTAATGCGGACAATGCAGCAGCCAAATCGGCATCAGCAGTAATCTCCACCTCTGCCTGCAACGAAGAACCCAGCGACTTGTCCGCACGCAACGGTTCGATTGCAGCAGTAACGGCATTACGCACCTCGCGTATGGCCTGCCATTTCTTCACCAGCTCCGCTTCGCTGGCAGCCGGCATTTGCGGGAAATCATGCCAAGTATGGAACAACACGCTATCTTCCTCGCCGCCGCCAATGATGTCCCAAGCTTCTTCTGCGGTAAAACACAAAATCGGCGACATCAGTAAAACCAAGCTGCGGGTAATGTGGTAAAGCGCAGTTTGCGCACTGCGGCGGGCATGGCTGCCAGCCTTGGTGGTATAGAGGCGGTCTTTTAAAATATCGAGATAGAACGCACCCAAATCCTCCGAGCAGAACGACACAATATCCTGTACCGCAAAATGGAAGGCATAACGCGGATAATAATCGCCGGCCAGTTTTTCCTGTAGTTGGCGCGCCATTACCAAGGCATAACGGTCGATTTCCACCATATCTGCCTGCGGTACGGCATCTTCAATCGGATTGAAGTCGCTCAAATTGGCCAATAGGAAACGCAATGTATTCCGCAAACGGCGGTAGCTTTCAGTTACCCGTTTCAGAATTTCTTTTGAAATGGCCAATTCGCCGCTGTAATCGGTAGCAGCCGTCCACAGGCGAAGAATATCCGCGCCGAATTCGTTATACACTTCCTGCGGTGCAACCACGTTGCCTAGCGATTTCGACATTTTTCTGCCGTTTTGATCGACAACGAAACCGTGCGTCAGCAACTGTTTGTACGGCGCACGCCCCAAAGTGGCGCAACCGGTCAGCATGGAGGATTGGAACCAACCGCGGTGCTGGTCGCTTCCTTCCAAATACAAATCGGCCGGCCAAGCCAATTCTTCCCGCTGCTTCAGCACGGAATAATGTGTCGAACCCGAATCAAACCATACATCCATTGTATCGGACAATTTGTCGTAATTTTCGCAATCTTCCGCACTCAACAACTCGCTTTTATCCAAGGCAAACCATGCCTCAATACCTTTTTCCTCAATGCGCTTGGCCACTTCCTCCAGCAACCGTGCCGAATCGGGATGCAATTCGCCCGTATCTTTATGCACGAAAAAGGTCATCGGCGTACCCCAGAACCGTTGGCGCGAAACCACCCAATCAGGACGGCCTTCAATCATCGCCTGCAAACGCGCACGACCCCACGCCGGGAAAAATTCGGTATCGTCCACAGCCTTCAACGCTTTGTTGCGCAGGGTTTTACCGTCCGCACCCTCTTTATCCATACCGATAAACCATTGGCCGGTGGCACGGTAAATCAAAGGGGTTTTGTGCCGCCAACAATGGGCATAACTGTGTTCGATTTTGTTGTTCGCCAACAACCGCCCTACTTCCTCAAGCCATCCGACAATCACAGGATTGGCTTCCCAAACCGTCATGCCCTCAACGCGCGGTGTTCCGGCAATATAACGCCCTTGTGCGTTTACAGGGTTAAACAGTTCGATGCCGTATTTGATGCAGACAAAATAATCTTCCAAACCGTGCGCCGGCGCAGTATGAACCAAGCCCGTACCGGCCTCGGTACTCACATGTTCGCCGTTCAACAACAGAATATCGCGCTCTAAAAACGGATGGCTCAATTGCAGGCTTTCCAACCTTGCCCCCGTTGTTTCCGCCAAAACCCGGAGGCCATCTGAAAGAGATTCATCATCGGCTCCGCCAACCAACAAGCCGTAGCGCTTCAGCGCATCACGCGCCAAATCTTTAGCCAAAACCAAATTCCCTTTCGGCGTGGCAATCAGTTGATAAACGATATCCGCTCCCGCAGAGACAGCCTGACTGGCAGGCAACGTCCAAGGCGTGGTCGTCCAAATGACGGCAAAACTGTCTCCAGTTATTTCTTTCAACCCAAAAGCAGCAGCCACGGCATCATTGCTTTTAAACGGATAGGCAACATCGATGGCCGAAGAAACTTTATCCTTATATTCCACTTCCGCTTCCGCCAATGATGATCCGCAATCCAGGCAGAATTGAACGGGCTTCGCACCCCGATACAGATAGCCTGCCCGGTAAATTTCCCCCAGAGTACGCACCGTGTCGGCTTCGGTGTGGTAATCCATGGTCAGATAAGGGCGTTCCCAATCACCCAACACGCCTAAACGGATAAAGTCTTTTTTCTGCCGCGCAATTTGTTCGGCAGCATAAGACCGGCATAATTCGCGGAACTTCGCCTTAGGCATATCGCGACCGTGCAGCTTTTCCACCATTACTTCAATCGGCAAACCATGACAGTCCCAGCCCGGCACATAAGGCGCATCAAAGCCAGCCAAGGTTTTGCTTCTCAGAATGATGTCTTTCAAGATTTTATTAACGGCATGACCGATATGGATATCGCCGTTGGCATAAGGAGGGCCGTCATGCAGGATAAATTTCGGCCTGCCCTGCATTTTTTCGCGCAGTTTTTGATAACGCTTTTGTTCATACCAGCTTTTCAGCCATTCGGGCTCGCGTTTGGCCAAATCGCCGCGCATGGGAAACGGCGTATCCAATAAATTAACGGTTTTACGGTAATCGGTCATTTTGTGTCTCGGCAATAGTGGAATATAAAAACCGGCCTTTTTAGGCCGTCTGAAATTCAAGGCATGGCGCATTGTAGCGGAAACAGCCCTTGATTATAAGGGTATGCGCAAGGATTGCGGAAAGGCCGTCTGAAACAAAATTTTCAGACGGCCTCAATAACTAAAAAGAGCCTGCAAAACAGGCTCTTTAACAAACAATTCTAAAATTAAATTAGAATTTGTGGCGCAGACCAACCAAACCAGCGGTAGTTTCTACGCGAACAGTGTTTTTATCACCTGCTCTCAACCAACCTGCTTGAGCAAACGCAGTAGTACGTTTAGAGAAATCGTAATCAGCACCTACGATTACTTGGTCATACTGAGCTTGTTTTTTCTGATCATTGCTCAAGCCTTTGCCTTTTGCTTTAAAACCGTGGGCGTAAGTAACTTTAGGTGTTACATTGCCGAGTTTGTACGCACCGCTGACAGCCAACTCGTGAGTTTTCAGGCCAGCAGAATGGTCAGTAGAAGCATTATAGGCATCATTGTCTTTCAAAGCAGCATCATAGCTTTTCAGACTATCCCAACCGTTAGTGTATTGATAGCCACCGCTAACAAACAGGTTATTGGCATCATAACCGGCTTCGACGCGGTGAGCCTGACCAGATTTGCTGCGTCCATTACTGGTTACATAAGCAGCTTTTTTGTAGCCGAAGCCGTATTGGGCAAAGAAACCAGCGTTTTCATAGTTCAAACCAGCATAGTAACCTGCATTGTCTTTAGCGTTATTATAGCGACCAGAATTCTCTGTAGTATTAGAAGTACCAGGAATTCCTTTATTAACACCGCGAATAGTATTTACACCATTGTCACGCGGAGTAAACTGAACGTTTGCGCTGAAACCTGCGAATACCGGAGAATCGTAGCGTACAGAAACAACTTTCTGACCGGTACGAGTAAACATATCCAAACCTAAAGCATTATTGGAATATTCCCATTGGTCGACTTTATCCATATCGTCCAACTGAGTACCAATTTTACCGGCACGGAAAGTACCGGCAGTAGTTTCCAAACCGATGTAAGCTTGGCGGTTACCCCAACCAGCGTCAGTTCCGGCAACTGAAGTATTTTGTTCTACTTTCCAAATAGCGTTCAAGCCATTACCTAAGTTTTCATGACCTTTGAAACCGATGCGTGAACCGAAGTCGGCAATTGCGGTTTCAGTATGGTTTTTTGTTGTTGTAGTAACATTACCATTTCGCTCTTTATGTTTAATCTGAGCAGTTTCAACACCAGCTTTAATGGTGCCGTACAGAGTTACGTCTGCCATTGCAGCAGTAGACAAAGCGGCCAAAGACAGAGCAATCAGAGTTTTTTTCATTGCTGTATTCCTTTTCTATGTTTAAGAAAATCAGGCGAAACCGGATGACTCCGATTAAGCTGTTGCGTTTATCGCCGTTGCCAGCGATTACATGGCTGTTAATATAAATGTTCCGCCATAAAAAAACAAACTTTATCGGCGTTTCCCCTGCACGAATGCTGCAAAAAGTGTGTTATTTTTCCCACAAACATTGCTTATTTGCTTTCGTTTCATGGCGTTGCCTGAAATTTCATGTTGTTACAGCTTTATCCCTTAATAGCTGTTTATTGCGAAATCACCCACATCCAATTATGGCTGCATCGGGCATCCGTCCTACTGCCGAGCAGACAAAGGCACTGCAAGACTGACTTTGCGGCAGGAGAGGCCGTCTGAAACCTGACTGCAGGCATAACGGATTAACTTGATATCACCAATTCGGCATCAAAAAATCAAAAGGCCGCCTGAAAGACGTTTTACAATAAAACACATTTCAGACGGCCTGCCGTTGTTTTTAACGGCATTTGTTTCTAGACAGCCTGCCGTAACTTCCAACTATATTTTGAATGGCTTTGATATCGGCATCGTTTACAGTCATGAATGTAATCTGCATTTTGGCAACACTCTGGCCTCCGGACGAACCTGAATTCACCTCGCGTAACTGGCCTGTAAAACCCGCACCCTGCAAACGGTTTAACAATGCTTGGGCTTGCGCCTTATCAGACCGAATACCAATGCTGATGCCGCCTTCCATTAGTACAGTATTGAAGCCTTTGCTTTGAAGGGCCTGCATTTGGCTGCCGGCATCAATTTGAATCGGCGTCCAAACCGCATAGCTTGTTTTATTACTCCTGGCTGCCTCTTTGCGCTCTACCGTGCGGCTGGCCGCATGCGGCCAACGGTTTAACAGCCCTTTTATTCTGTGATAGTCGTCTTCGGGCAGGGAAACATTAGCCGTTGTTACACAGCGGTTTCCCTGTCCTGCCTCTGTAACGACGGGCTGACGCTCAAAGTTGCCCTGATTATTATTGCCCTGTGCATACTTGCTGCGCCGCATGGCTTCTTCTTTGGCCTGAATTTGGCGGCGGTTTCTTTCATCCTGCAATCTGGCTATCTGTTTCGCCGTATCTTCTTCGGTATCGGTGGGCTCGATATAGACATCGGCCGCACCGCCGTTGTCCGTCAACCAGTTGCCCGACGGGGCGGATGCAACGGCAGAGGCCGGCGTTTCGGACGCACCTGCATCCGAAGGTTTGACCATGGGCTGCGGCAAGTCGGCGGAATCACGCGCCATCCGGGCACTGGCCTCTTTCCTTTTGGCCATCATTTCCGCCTCTTGTTTTTCCATGACTTTAGGCAGCGTCATGCCGCCGAATATCGCGATATTCAGCGCCAACAACGCAAAAAACAACCATTTCATTCTTGTCCCACCCAGCTTAACAGGCCATAAATGACCAAATTATCTACGATTTTAATGTCATTGTCTAAAACAAACGCTTGCGGCAAGGCCTCGGCCACTTTGGCCGCACCACCTCCGGTGAGGATGACATCTACTGTTTTGTCGCCGCCGATTTTTTCTTTCAGACGGCCGTGCATCAAAATAACGGCTCCGCAGACCGCATCCATCATGCCGCTCGCCAATGCGTTGGACGTGGTGGTCGGGAAGGGATAAACGCGCCCGATTCGCCGGTTTAGATTGGCGGTTTTCATGGCCATGGCCTCTTTCATCAAATGAAAACCGGGCATGATGCTGCCGCCGAGATAACTGCCGTCATCGGTTAGCGCGTCTATCGTTACGGCCGTTCCGCAACTGACGACCACACAGGCATTCCGACTGAATCGGCGGCTGCCCAATGCGTTAAACCAACGGTCGGAACCATGTTCCGCAGGATTGCGGTAGTGATTGCGGATACCCAAGGCATGGGGCATGGACGGCAGCCATTCGATTTCTGCCGCCAACTGCTCCTGCACCAGCGCCTTCTTTTCATCCCCGCACACCGCACTGCCAACTATCGCGACGCCGTTACCGCCGAAATGCCGCCAGTCTTCGCCCAATTGCTGCAAATCACGATACGGCGCACCCGAAACATTGCCTATTTTGCCGTTTTCCGCCCATGCCCATTTCAGACGGCTGTTACCGCCGTCCAACAATAAATAGCGTGTTGCCGCCCTACCGGCAGGTTCAATGCTTTGACGCAGACTGATTTCGCCGCTGGCTATCCGTTTTTCGCCTCCGGCCGTCTCCAGCCGCAATACGCCCTGTTCGGTCACACCGAGTACAGTGCCTTCTTCCAGTACTTGCCCGTTATGCAGCAGACGGACGGAAGCACCCTGATCACGGTTGGCCGCCTCATAAGCCGCAAGGAAAGGGGCGAAACCGTGCACTGCAAATTCGGACAATATGCCGTCTAATTCGCCCAGCAGGATTCCGAGCAATTCGGCGGCACTCGGCGGCACACTTTGACAGGCGGCCTGAACGGATGTGGCATTCTCAACCTCTTTCGGCAAAACAAAATTCAAGCCTATGCCGATAACGGCGGCCGTTTTGCCCCCGCCGCGCATGGTTTCAATCAAAATGCCGCCCAATTTGTCGCTGCCGACAACCAAATCGTTCGGCCATTTGAGTTGCACCGGCACACCCAGCCGCCGCAATACATTGCAACAAGCCAAACCGACTGCCAGCGACAAAGCACCCAATTCGCCCTGCTGCCGTTCGAATACCCAACCGAAACTGAATGTCAGGCATTCGCCGATGCGGCTGTACCAGCTTCGCCCCTGCCGGCCCCGCCCTTTGGTTTGTTCGTGCACAATACACAGATAACGGTGTGCGGCATCAATATCGCGCTTTGCCGCCATCAATACCGCATCATTGCTTGATGGATGGGTATGGAGCAGTTCGGCACGGAAACCGCCCGCAACGGCAGACAGGCACTCGTCCGAAAAAACAGCCAAAGGCCGCACCAAACGCCAATAACCGTCCTGCTGGCGCAACAACCCCCGGATATGCGCGGGCATTTTCAGCCACAAACCGTTCAACTGCTGCGGTTTCACACCCGCCTTCCCAGCCAGTGCCGCGATATGTTTGGGCAGGCCGTCTGAAAGCTCGGCCAGCAACCGCCAATGAACAGCCTGCATTTACGCACGCTCCGAAGCGCGGATTTTGGCCAACGTCTGAGTAGTGGAAGTTTGATGCAGGAAAGGAATCGAATAGACTTTCCCACCCCTCGCCAGCGTTTCGGCAGAGCCGACGATTTTTTCCACCGGCCAGTCGCCGCCTTTAATCAGAATATCCGGCCTGACCAGTTCGATAAGCTCGAAAGGCGTATCTTGATCAAACCAAGTAACCAAATCGACGCTGGTCAATGCTGCCGCCACTGCCGCCCGATCAGCCAGCGTGTTAATCGGCCTGTCATCACCCTTACCCAACCTCCTGACCGACTCGTCGGTATTCAACGCCAACACCATGGCCGCACCTGCCGCCCTGGCCTGCGCCAAATAAGTAACATGCCCCCGGTGCAGGATATCGAAGCAGCCATTGGTAAAAACCAGCGGTCGGGGCAAGGCGGCGATTCTTGCGGACAGCATCTCAGGAGGGCAAATTTTCCCTTCAAAATCAGGCAGCGGCCAAGTTTGCATTCTCTTTGTACTCAACTGAAATAAAGGGGCAAATCATACCGAAAGCATGGCAAGACGGCAATCCGCCGATTATCGGCATCGCTTTTCGGCTTCAAACACAAATAAACTGCCGTTTTCTGTTTCAGACGGCCTGCCTAAAACCTGAGGCCGTCTGAAGCAGCGAACTGCACCATAGCCATGCCAACCATGCCGGAAACAAAAATAACAAAACCCGCCTCATTAAAGAGGCGGGTTTTGTTTTGATTTTGGGGTGGCTGATGGGGCTCGAACCCACGACAACCGGAATCACAATCCGGGGCTCTACCAACTGAGCTACAGCCACCACAAGAAAACTTGCCGTTTTGGCACGCCCGACAGGAATCGAACCTGTAACCGCCCGCTTAGAAGGCGGGTGCTCTATCCGGTTGAGCTACGGGCGCATCAACCTTTGCGTGCTGATTTTATCGGGTTTCTGGTCGGGGCGGTGGGATTCGAACTCACGACCCTCTGCTCCCAAAGCAGATGCGCTAACCGGGCTGCGCTACGCCCCGACGAGAAGAGGCGAATTATACAGAAAGCTTTATTTTGCGTCAAGCGTCCGCGCCATGTTTTTTACCAAACCGACCATACCGTTCTATTTTTAAAACGTATTTATCTTCCACCGCACATTTCGACACCACCACGCACGGATGCAATTATGAAAAGTACGGCAAAAAATGCCATAATGCCGCCTTCCCGTTTTCTGTTTGAAAGGTTTTCCATGTCCGCACAAATCATCGACGGTAAAGAAGTTGCACGGCAAAGGCTGTCCATGCTGGCCGACCGCGTAGCCGAACGAAAAAACAAAGGGCTGCATACGCCCTGTCTGGCCGTCATATTGGTTGGCGACGATCCCGCCAGCGCGGTTTACGTCCGCAACAAAAAAATCGCCTGCGAAAAAGCGGGATTCGAATCGCGCTCTTATGAAATGCCGTCTGAAACCACGCAGGACGAGCTGCTGGCATTGGTGGACGAATTGAACGGCAATCCGGATGTGGACGGCATTTTGGTTCAACTGCCGCTGCCGAAACAGATAAACAGCCAGGCGGTTTTGGAGCGCATTCTGCCGCATAAAGATGTGGACGGCTTCCATCCTTATAATGTCGGCCGCCTGGTGGTAAAAATGCCGCTGATGCGCCCCTGCACGCCCAAAGGCGTGATGACGTTGCTGGAAAGCTACGGCGTGGAAGTGGAAGGGAAAAAAGCCGTCGTCGTCGGCGCGTCGAATATCGTCGGCCGGCCGCAAATGCTGGAACTGCTGCTGTCCCGCGCCACGGTTACCATCTGCCACAGCAAAACGCGCAATCTGGCCGAGGAAGTGGCGTCGGCCGATATTGTGGTAGCGGGCGTCGGCATCCCGAATTTCGTCAAAGGCGAATGGATCAAGCCCGGCGCGGTGGTTATCGATGTCGGCATCAACCGCTTGGACGACGGCAGCCTGTGCGGCGACGTTGAATTTGAAACGGCAAAAGAACGCGCCGCCATGATTACGCCCGTTCCCGGCGGAGTGGGTCCGATGACGATTGCCACGCTGCTGGAAAACACCCTGCATGCCGCCGAACTGCACGACTGATTCAATCATATAGTACAGGCCGTCTGAAAAGCATTTTTCAGACGGCCTCTTTACTTCCGACACCACCTGTTGCCGATATTTTGCGCTACAAT
>NZ_JBQCVA010000050.1:0-15794 GCF_051962715.1 Neisseria sp. P0008.S010 | reverse complement strand
CGGCCGCATCCGTTGCCGCCTCTGCCGTTTCCGCGCCCGCGCCTGCCGCCGCCCCCGTGGCAGCGTTCGGCAGCACGCCGGTGAACGAAGCGGCATTTGCCAAAGCCCATGCCGGCCCGTCTGCCCGCAAACTGGCGCGCGAATTGGGTGTGGATTTGGGCTTGGTAAAAGGCACAGGCCTGAAAGGCCGCATTGTCGGCGACGACATCAAAGCCTTCGTCAAAGCCGCATTGCAGGGCGGTGCGGGCAAGGGTGCGCCTGCGGCAGCAGGCGCGTCTTTGGGCGGCGGTTTGGATTTGTTGCCGTGGCCGAAGGTGGACTTTGCCAAATTCGGCGAAGTGGAAGTGAAAGAGTTGAGCCGAATCAAGAAAATTTCCGGCCAAAACCTGTCGCGCAACTGGGTGATGATTCCGCACGTTACCGTAAACGAAGAAGCGGACATGACCGATTTGGAAGAATTCCGCAAACAGTTGAACAAGGAATGGGAACGCGAAGGCGTGAAACTGTCGCCGCTGGCCTTTATCATCAAGGCTTCCGTCAGCGCGCTGAAACAATTCCCCGAATTCAATTCGTCTTTGGACGGCGATAACCTGGTGTTGAAAAAATACTTCCACATCGGTTTTGCCGCCGACACGCCGAACGGCTTGGTCGTACCGGTCATTAAAGACGTGGACAAAAAAGGCCTGAAGGAAATCAGCCAAGAATTGACCGAGTTGAGCAAAAAAGCCCGCGAAGGCAAACTCAAACCGCAGGAAATGCAGGGCGCGTGCTTTACCATTTCCAGCCTGGGCGGCATCGGCGGTACCGGCTTTACGCCGATTGTGAACGCGCCCGAAGTGGCCATTTTGGGCGTGTGCAAATCGCAAATCAAACCGGTTTGGAACGGCAAAGAGTTCGCGCCGCGCCTGATGTGCCCGCTGTCGCTGTCGTTCGACCACCGCGTCATCGACGGCGCGGCCGGTATGCGCTTCACCGTGTTCCTGGCCAATCTGCTGAAAGATTTCCGCCGCATCACGCTGTAAGTGTTTCGGACGGTTCTTGATGTAAAAGGCCGTCTGAAAACGCGAATCCGGCGGTTTCAGACGGCCTTCCCCCTTTTAAAACTGGAATATCAATGAACGAAAAACAAATCCGCATCCTGTCTGTTGTCGCCACCATCACCGCCGTGTGTATGTATGTGGCCTATATCCCGCAAATTCAGGCCAACCTGGCCGGACATAAAGGCTCGCCATGGCAGCCCTTGGCTGCGGCGATAAACTGTACGTTGTGGGTAGCTTACGGATTATTCAAAAAACCGCGCGACCTGCCGGTGGCCATCGCCAACGCGCCAGGCATTGTGTTGGGATTATTTGCCTTCATAACCAGTTTTTAATATCGAATTCGGCAGGCCGTCTGAAAACACCGGCCTGCCCGCGAAAGGTTTGAAATGAGTTTGATCGAATTAAAAGTACCCGACATCGGCGGCCACGAAAACGTGGACATCATCGCCGTGGAAATCAAAGCGGGCGATACCGTTGCCGTGGAAGACACGCTGATTACATTGGAAACCGACAAAGCCACCATGGACGTTCCTGCCGAAGCCGCAGGCGTGGTGAAAGAAGTGAAAGTGAAAGTGGGCGACAAAATTTCCGAAGGCGGCGTGATTGCCGTTATCGAAGCCGCCAGTGCGTCTGCCGCTGCCGAAGCGCCCGCCCCTGCCCAAGAAGCCCCCAAAGCCGCCGCGCCCGCACCGCAGGCTGCACAATTTGCCGGTTCTGCCGATGCCGAATACGACGTGGTGGTATTGGGCGGCGGCCCCGGCGGCTATTCCGCTGCCTTCGCCGCAGCCGACGAAGGTTTGAAAACCGCCATCATCGAGCAATACAGCACCTTGGGTGGCGTGTGCCTGAACGTGGGCTGTATCCCGTCCAAAGCGCTGCTGCACAACGCCGCCGTGATTGACGAAGTGAAACACTTGGTGAAAAACGGCATCAAGTTCGGCGAACCCGAAATCAATGTGGACGAACTGCGCGGCTACAAAGAAAAAGTCATCGCCAAACTCACCGGCGGCCTAGCAGGCATGGCCAAAGCCCGCAAAGTGGACATCATCCAAGGTAACGGCCAATTCGTGGGCGCGAACCACATTGAAGTGTCGCTCACCGAATCCGCACAATACGAGCAAGCCAAAGAAACCGGCGCGAAAAAAACCGTCGCCTTTAAAAACTGTATCATCGCCGTGGGCAGCCGCGTGGTGAAACTGCCCTTCATTCCTGAAGACCCACGCATTGTGGACAGCACCGGCGCACTGGAACTGCGCCAAAACGGCGGCAAACTGCCGGAAAAAATGCTGGTCATCGGCGGCGGCATCATCGGCCTAGAAATGGGTACCGTGTACAGCACACTGGGCGCACGCTTGGACGTAGTGGAAATGATGGACGGCCTGATGCAGGGCGCCGACCGCGACTTGGTGAAAGTGTGGGAGAAAATGAATGCCCACCGCTTCGACAACATCATGACCAACACCAAAACCGTGGCCGTGGAAGCCAAAGCAGACGGCATCTACGTGACTTTTGAAGGCGAAAAAGCGCCGAAAGAACCGCAACGCTACGACTTGGTGCTGGTGGCTGCCGGCCGCGCGCCGAACGGCAAACTCTGCTCTGCCGAAAAAGCCGGCGTGGCCGTTACTGAACGCGGCTTCATCGAAGTAGACAAACAAATGCGCACCAATGTGCCGCACATCTACGCCATCGGCGACGTGGTCGGCCAGCCCATGCTGGCGCACAAAGCCGTGCACGAAGGCCATGTGGCTGCCGAAAACTGTGCCGGCCACAAAGCCTACTTCGACGCACGTGTGATTCCGGGCGTGGCCTACACCGACCCCGAAGTGGCTTGGGTGGGCGTTACCGAAGAAATCGCCAAACGCGACGGCATCAAAATCACCAAAGCCGTGTTCCCGTGGGCTGCCAGCGGCCGCGCCATTGCCAACGGCCGCGACGAAGGTTTCACCAAGCTGATTTTCGACGCTGAAAGCGGCCTGATTATCGGCGGCGGTATTGTCGGCACACACGCGGGCGACATGATTGGCGAAATCTGCTTGGCGATTGAGATGGGCTGCGATGCGGAAGATATCGGCAAAACCATCCACCCGCACCCGACCTTAGGCGAAAGCATCGGCATGGCGGCGGAAGTGGCCAACGGTACTTGCACAGATTTGCCGCCGCAAAAGAAAAAGAAATAATGTAGTGTAAAAAACAAGGCCGTCTGAATGCCCTACCCGGTTTTCAGACGGCCTTCCGTATTGCGGCAGGCTATCGGATTGGTTAAAATCACGCATTCCAACACTGGTACAGCATCATGACAAAATTTATTTTCGTAACCGGCGGCGTCGTATCTTCACTCGGAAAAGGTATCGCCGCCGCTTCTATTGCCACTATCCTCGAATCGCGCGGTCTGAACGTGACCATGCTCAAGCTCGACCCTTATATCAACGTTGACCCCGGCACGATGAGCCCGTTCCAGCACGGCGAAGTGTTCGTTACCGACGATGGCGCGGAAACCGACCTCGACTTGGGACACTACGAACGTTTCATCAATGCCACCATGACCCGCCGCAACAGCTTCAGTACGGGGCAGGTGTACGAAAACGTTATCGCCAAAGAACGCCGCGGCGACTATCTCGGCGGTACGGTTCAAGTCATTCCGCACATTACCGACGAAATCAAACGACGCATCCATGAAGGCGCGGCGGGTTACGATGTGGCTATCGTCGAAATCGGCGGTACGGTCGGCGACATCGAATCGCTGCCGTTTTTGGAAGCCATCCGTCAGATGCGCAGCCAGTTGGGACGGAACAACACCTTGTTTGCGCACTTGAGCTACGTTCCCTACATCGCCGCTGCCGGCGAAATCAAAACCAAGCCGACCCAGCATACCGTTAAAGAAATGTTGAGCATCGGTTTGCAGCCCGACATCCTAATTTGCCGCATGGACAGGGAAATGCCGGCGGACGAACGCCGCAAAATCGCCCTGTTCTGCAACGTGGAAGAGCGCGCGATTGTAGGCAGCTACGACGTGGACAGCATCTACGAATGCCCCGAAATGCTGCACGACCAAGGCATCGACAACATCATTACCGAGCAGTTGCAGCTTAACGTGCAACAGGCGGATTTGACCGCGTGGAAAAAAATCGTCCATGCCATCAAAAATCCGAAACACACCGTCAAAATCGCCATGGTCGGCAAATACGTCGATTTGACCGAATCCTACAAATCGCTGATCGAAGCGTTAAGGCACGCAGGCATACACACACAAACCGACGTGAAAATCGACTATATCGACAGTGAAAGCATAGAAAAAGACGGTATAGGCCATCTGAAAGAATTCGATGCCATATTGGTTCCCGGCGGTTTCGGCGTGCGCGGCGTGGAAGGAAAAATCGCATCTGCCCGCTATGCGCGTGAAAACAACATTCCCTATCTCGGCATTTGTCTGGGCATGCAGATTGCCCTCATCGAATACGCACGCGATGTGGCAGGCATGAAAAATGCCAACTCCACCGAGTTCGACATCAAAACCGAATCCCCGGTCGTCGCCCTGATTGACGAATGGCAAACCGCCGACGGCAGCGTCGAAACCCGCGACGAATCCGCCGATTTGGGCGGCACCATGCGTTTGGGTGCGCAAGAAGTTGAATTGAAAGCGGGCAGCCTCGCCGCCAAAATCTACGGCAGCGAACTGATTCGCGAGCGCCACCGCCACCGCTACGAAGTCAATAACAACTATGTTCCCGCGCTTGAAAAAGCGGGCTTGGTCATCGGCGGCGTATCTGCCGGACGCGAACGCTTGGTTGAAACCATCGAGCTGCCGAACCATCCTTGGTTCTTCGCCTGCCAGTTCCACCCCGAGTTCACCTCCAACCCGCGTAAAGGCCATCCTTTGTTTACTGCCTTTATCAAAGCCGCACTGGCTAACCGTAAGAATCAATAGCAACACTCCTCAAACTCCAGGCCGTCTGAAAATTCAGACGGCCTTATTTTTCATCAGCGTTTCCACGTATGTGTTTGATGAGTGTAAGCAGAGCATAACAGCTTGCTTCCAACGATAAGGATAAAGGCATTTGCAAAAATTTCATTATTTAAAACAGATGCTTCCCCTCAATCAACTACATTCCTCCCCCTCCTTGCCTTTATGATAAAGCTCTTTTTTACCGTTTTAGCAGCCTACTTATATTTATTCAACATTCGTATTCAGCCTGGATGAGGCATTATTATTATTCACACAAAAATACAATAAATAACAAATATCATTTATAATAAATGGGCATAAAAAAATTATGCAATTTTTTTAACTTTTATTTGCAACCCATCTGAGGAATCATCACAATGTCTATGAAAATTGCCTTCCCCTCCCAATTCTCCCTCAGCCTTATAACTTTGGCATTAAGCAGTAGTTTCGCCCATGCAAACAATGTCGAATCCACAACGGAAACGCATGATGCATTACCCAGCGTGACCGTCAAAGGCTCTGATTTATCTACTCACCGTATCCGCACACAAAAATTGGACGAAACCACGGCTACCGACATGAAAGACGTTTTATTCAACGAACCGTCAGTCAGTTTCGGCGGGGGAAACGGTACTTCACAATGGATGACCATCCGAGGCATGGGGCAGGATCAGATTGACGTTAAAGTAGATAATACATATTCGGATACCCAATTGTTCCACCATAACGGCAGATTCTTGTTTGACCCGGCATTGGTAAAAGTAATCGGCGTGCAAAAAGGCACCGGCTCGGCGTCGGCAGGCATCGGGGCAACCAGCGGGGCAATCGTGGCGGAGACGGTAGATGCCAAAGATTTGCTGCGTGAGGGGCAAAATATCGGTTTCAAACTGAATGCCGGGGTTTCAAGCAACAAAGGACACAGTCAAGGATTCTCGGTTTACGGACAAGCCGGCGGTTTCGATGCCTTGTTTGCCGCCAATTGGACCAATAAACGGGACTATAAGCCGGGCAAAGGCTATAAAGGCCTGGATGGCAGCGAAACCGTGCACAACAGCGCACTCGGACAGCGGGGCTTGTTAGGAAAAATCAGTTATAACTTTAATGAAAATCACCGTTTGATTTTGAGCCACCGGCAGGAAAAAACCTACGGTACACGGGCTTTACGTGAAGAATTTGATTTTTCCCAATCATGCAAAACGCGCGGTCGGAACGGCCCCATCATCTACCGTCCGGATGGAACCTGCGAACCCAATACGGACAACAATGCCCCCCGCTACCGCACGCTGACCCAAAACACCACCAATCTTGAATACCGTGGTGCCGATATGGGATTCATCAGTAACGCCAGAGCCAACCTTTATTTGCAGAATGTAACGCGCGACGAAGCATCGGGACAACAATACGAATTAGATGCGAAAATCCGCACAACAGGGGCAAACGTCAATCTGGACAGCCGCCTGTTCGACAAACATACTTTGAAATACGGCCTTAACTGGCGGCATCAAAAAGCCATTCCGAAAGAGTTGGGAAACGGGGTGAGCAACGAGAAAAAAACCGATACCGGACTTTATTTGGAAGGCATTTGGGATATAGAGCCCGTAACGCTGACTACCGGCTTGCGCTATGACCATTTCGGCGTCACTTTTTCAGACGGCCGTAAGATCACCGGCAGTAATATCAATCCCAGTATCGGTGCGATTTACGACATCACACCTGAATTATCCGTCAATGCCAGTTTGAACTATGCCACCCGAAGCCCGCGCCTGAGCGAAGTGACCCTGTCGGGGGGAGATGTCCGCCATGCTGTCGATAACCTGAAAGCCGAAAAATCCCGTAATGCGGAAATCGGCATCAAATATAATCTGAATCAGGCTTTGTCTGTCAATGCCTCATATTTCAACCAGGAAATCAAAGATATTCAGGCTGTCCGCAACGGTATCTACTATAACGGCGGCACATTGAAAAATAGCGGTTACGAAGCAAGTACGGCTTACAGCATGTCCGGTTTGACGGCGCGGGTCGGTGTCGCATATAACAAACCGAAATTGGATGGCGCAAGCCTCGACTCTATCGTAACGGCCATTCCAATGGGCAGGACTTGGACTGCCGGCCTTTCCTATCGGTTTGACAACCCGAATCTCGAACTTGGCTGGCGCGGACGCTACGTGCAACGTTCAAGTTATGCCACCAACACTGACCAACGCGGATCCGGCGGCAGCAATGTCAACCGCCCGGGTTACGGCGTAAACGATATTTACGCCAACTGGAAACCGACGGGCAAAGATGATTTGAACATCAACTTATCCGTCAATAACGTCGGCAACAAACTCTATAAACCGCACAGCCAACGGAGCAGCTCGATTAACGGTTCTTCCCTGCCGGAAACCGGCCGAGATTTCCGCTTGGGCGTAAATTACCGTTTCTAAGAACGTATTCCAGATACTGTAAAAGAAACAGGCCGTCTGAAAACAACAAACTGCACCTTGAAGCCGGAGTTATCCCAGGCCGAAAGGTGCAGTTTTTTATCAACAAAATATGGCGGCATAGCCAGGTTGGCCGCTGCTTTAAGAATCCATTTCTATTTACTTACCGCAGCAAGCCTTGTATTTTTTACCGCTCTCGCAAGGGCAAGGGTCGTTGCGGCCGATTTTTTCACCTTCTCGGCGGATGGTTTGCGGTTTGTTGATGACTGCCTGCCAATAGGCAAAAATATCGCGTACGGCGTAAGGGACTTCATTTTGCAATCCGTTGATTTCCTGCCGGCTCAGATTGGACAAAATATCGTCCTCATCATAAATGCCGCCCAAGGCCATAATCGGGTAAAACAGATCTTCAAATTCTTCATCGGCACTTTCGGCAAACCAATCTGTCGGCGTATTGTCCAACGCATAAAGATAGGCGTTGCACCAGGAAAAATAGTCCGGTTCGCCGTTTTCATCTTCATACAACGGCAATTCCGGGAGCTGTTTGTCTTTCAAATTCCTCTTTAATTCCTCCGCCCACTGTAAAACGGTTTCTTTGATGCGTTCGCGTTGCGCCATATCGATGGTGGCATCACCGATTACGGCATCAATGACGGCATCGGCATCGTCCGCTATTTCATCGGGGCCGGATACAAAGGCCGTCAGATAGGCGTGAATTTCGTCGCAGCGCATCGCGCTGCCGTCTTCGGCATAAGCACCGAGGATTTGTTCAATGATTTCGATTGGTTGCAGAGACATATTGATTTCCATGTTTGGACAAGCGGCGCATTATTTCACAAATCGGTATTCGGGCACAATTTGCCTTATAATCTGCCCCTGTCCGTTTTTTCACACCGAAAATGATAATGTTTCCGCACACACCCCCCATCCTTCCCAAAATGGCCGCCCTTTCCGAGCATTGGGCTGATTTTTTCAGTCAGCTGTTCGCCCCTTCCGAATTCACCTCCGCCCTGCTGGAACGCAGTTTCCGACAAACTTCCGGCTGGGTCGAGGCGGGCATCGTTGTTGCCCTGACCGTGGCCATGTGGTGGCTGTCTGAGTGGCTGTTGAAACGCTACACATGGAAAACGCCCGCCTACCTCAGTTTGCTCAAGCACATCGGCAAACGGATTCTTTGGCCTGTGCTGATGTGGTTTTCCGCCATTATTGCGTTGTCGGCATGGAACTTCACCGGTTTCTCCTCCGTATGGCTCCGCCTGCTGCTGCTGGCCGCCAACTGGATGATTGCGATTCGGATTACTTTGGCCGTATTTCATGCCGCCTTGCCCGCAAAGCCGTGGAGCGACCGCTTGGAACGTACTTTGTCGGCGGTATTGTGGGTATTTTTCCTACTGTGGATTTCAGGTATCGACGACATCATCATCAACTGGATGAAATCTTTAACCTTCTCCGTCGGCTCGTCAAAGCTCAGTTTGTGGAGCATCAGCACGGGTATTTTGTGGATAGGCATCATCCTGATTTTCGCCATGTGGCTGGCAAGATTCGTGCAAAACCAGCTGATGGCGAATACCCGGCTCGATTTGAGTTTGCGCATTATGCTGTCGAACATCGTGCGCGTCGTGCTGGTTGTTTTATCGGTGTTAATCGCCCTGCCGCTGGTGGGAATCGATTTGACCGTATTGTCGGTATTCGGCGGCGCGCTCGGTGTCGGTATCGGTTTCGGCCTGCAGAAAGTCGCCAGCAACTACATATCGGGCTTTTTGATTTTGGGCGACCGCTCCATCCGCCCGGGCGACCGGTTGACGGTCAATAACTTCACAGGCTATGTCACCAAAATCACTTCCCGCTTCGTCGTTCTCCGCAGTCCTGCGGGAACCGAGGCACTGATTCCGAACGAAACCTTCATCACCAATATGGTGATCAACGAATCCTATACCGCCAAAGCCCTGCATCAAAACCTCAACATCCAGGTTTCTTACGATTCGGACATTGCGCGCGCGATGGAGATTATGATTGAAGCGGCTTCGCGCCAGGAGCGTATCGATACGGGCGACAATCCGCCGAAAGCCTATTTAATCGGCTTCGGTTCGGACGGCATCGATTTGCGGCTGGGCTTTTGGGTGAAAGATCCCGAAAACGGTTTTCTCGGCCTTTTCTCTGCCATCCTGCTCGAAATCTGGCAGCGTTTTAACGAAGAAGGCATCTCCTTCCCCTTCCCGCAGCGCGAAGTACGGATTCTGAACGAAGCCCCGATACTGCCCGATCAGGCAAAACTTTCCGCCGCAGCAAAACAGGCTGCCGCCGATACCCGTTCGCACGAGCCCATGGCAGAGGAAGGCGGACAAGATGCCGTCTGAAAAGAAGAAAACGCCGAAACGGCCTGTTTCGGTATTGGTGGTTTTGCATGACGGCTGCGGCTGTGCCCTGCTGCTCGAGCGTGCCGACCGGCCCGGCTTCTGGCAATCGGTTACCGGCAGTTTGGAAGCGGGCGAAACGCCGGCTCAGGCCGCCTTGCGCGAAGTGGCGGAAGAAACCGGTATCCGCCTCCTGCCCGACGATTTACACGATTGGCACTACAGCACGGTTTACGAAATCTACCCGCACTGGCGGCATCGCTATGCCGACGGTGTAACGCATAACACGGAACATCTTTTTTCCGCCCGCATCCCGCGCGAAAGCCCGCTGGCATTGTCGGAAC
The DNA here is from genome assembly GCF_051962715.1 of Neisseria sp. P0008.S010. Lineage (NCBI taxonomy): Bacteria > Pseudomonadati > Pseudomonadota > Betaproteobacteria > Neisseriales > Neisseriaceae > Neisseria > Neisseria sp. P0008.S010. Next base: position 5,690 of record NZ_JBQCVA010000050.1, on the reverse strand, counting down.
ATACGGCATACCGCTGGCTGCCGGCGGCGGAGGCGGCAGAACAGGCATTCTCACCATCCAACCGCGAAGCCCTGCTGCGCTTTGCAGAGGCCGTCTGAAAGCGGACAGCCGCCATAAAAGGTTTACTTGTTCGGCTGTATTTCTCCGCCTTGCCGGTTTTAAGCTTCATCGGTCATATGAAAGGCCGTCTGAAAAACCACCGCCCTTGATTACGGTTTTTCAGACGGCCTTCCCGTATATCCGCCGTTGGGGCAATTAACGGTAAACCTCTCCTTCATGCTTCAACCAACCGTCGGGGTGCTTACCCTGAGGGTCGCGGTGGGTCCAATGGATGACTCCGCCCTGCCCGCTCCATTCGTATTCGCCGTAAAAAGCAACCTCGTCGCCTTTTTTCAGCCCTCTGATTTTGGGAGCCAAGTCGATATTGTGTGCAACCAAAACAGTCTGCCCGCTGTTTAAGCGCAGAATAAACCTCTGATGCCGCGAACCTTTATTGTCGTCCGGCAAAACCTTTGCCACCACGCCCCGTCCTTCGATTTGGAAATCGCTTTCGCGCCTTTCGAAGGCCGTCTGAAGGCGGCTGTCGCTGCCGGAGGATGAAGCTTGGATGGAAGATGCGGGCTGTGTCGGGGAGGCAGGTGGATTAAACGGTGCTTGCCCGCCTTGTCCGTCGAAAAAGTACAAGGCAACGGCCGCTGCGGCGATCAGTAAAACCGGCAATAGTTTTTTTTCTTTCATTTCAGACGGCCTCATCTTTCTGCGGAATAAAAGGGAATACCGCCGTCCTGCAATTGTTTTTCCACGGCGGCAGGCAGCGGCTGGTCGGAAAACACCTTGTCAAACTCGGTGATGGCGGCCACGCGCACCAAGGCGGTACGGCCGGTTTGATTGTGTTCGACGGAGAGATAACGTGTCCGCGCGTTCTGCATCATGGCCTGCATCACACTGACTTCTTTAAAATCAAAATCTAGTAGCGAGCCGTCGGCTTCGATGGACGACGAGCCCAGAATGGCATAATCGGCTTTAAACTGGTTGATGAAATCCACCGTCGCCACGCCCGTAATGCCGCCGTCCACCGGCCGGACCACGCCCGATGTGATGATGACGGTGTAGTCGCTGCGGCCGGATGCCAAGGCGGCCACATGGATGTTGTTGGTGATGATGCGCAAATTGCGGTGATTTTTAATCAAAGCCGCCGCCACGGCCTCTATGGTTGCACCAATGCTCATAAACAGGCTGGAGCCGTCGGGAATTTCTGCCGCAATCAAATCGGCGATATGGGCTTTTTCATTCTGCTGCCGTTTTTTTTGTAGCAGGTAGGTGTCGTTCAGCGCGGCATCACCCAAAGTCGCCCCGCCGTGATAGCGTTGCAGCAGGCCGTCTGCACACAATTCGCCGATGTCGCGGCGTATGGTTTGCGGCGTAACATCCAATTCGGAGGCTAAAGCCTCTACCGGCATAAAACTGCGCTCCCGCACCAAACGGATGATTTTTTCATGGCGTTGGCGTTTGTGTCTCATATATTTTACCCTGCTGGCAATGGAAAACCGCGCCGGATACAATCCGACGGTAAAAAGGTCGGATGATAACAGCACTGCCAATCAGGAAGATAAGATTTTTTCAAACCGCCCTACCCGCTCCCTTTCTCACACCGGATATTGTTGGAATTTTGCAGAATGCCGTATTCCGTTCCCCTGCCGCTCCGAATCGTGCGGATAGGGCTTCTTGCCGCTGTTTTCGATAAACTTTGAGGCTGCCCGAGTCATCCCGGACAGCCCCGTCCCTAACTTTTTGCAACTGCTTTTAACGTTCAGCCATCAAGCCGCTTTACGATGGTAATGCCGTAGCGCGTGTTCTTTACGACGACCGCTACTGAAGGCGGATACGCGCTTCAGGTAGCCGATAACGCGGGTGCCGTAGTCGATGTCGTGCGAACCGCAAGCGGAACAGGAGTGCAGGGTGCGTTTGTCGATGTGGCCGCATTCGTTGCAGATGGTGATGCGCACGTTCACGCAGAAGTAGTTGCAGCCGGTTTGCGCGGCAATGTCCAAGAGCGAGCGGTAGCCGGATTCGGGCAGGGCTTCGTCGAGGTTCAGGTGCAGCGCGGAGCCGCCGTCGAGCCAGTCCACCAGTTCTTTGCCGTGCAGCAGGAATTTGTCGAGCGCGTTGATTTCTTCGTCTTCGACGACGTAGAAATAGGAGTTGTAGCATTCGCGGCTGACTTTGTAACCGTCGGCTTTATCCCATTTGGCGTTTTTCACACCGAGGTTTTCGGCGGGAACGAACTCGGTGTTGAACTTCACGCCGTAGTGCTTGCTGGCGGCTTGGTTGGCTTCGAATATGGTTTTCAGACGACCTTGGACGAAGTTGATGTAATCGTCGTTGTAGCCGACTTTGATGCCTTGCGATTCGGCGGCTTCCGCCATGCCGTTGATGCCGATGGTGAGGAACTGTTTGTCCAATGTGATGAAGCCTGCATCGTAAACGGGCAGCATTCCGGCGGCTTGGTATTCTTCCATCAGTTTGCGGTAGGCGTATTGGTATTTGTGGATTTTGGCGACTTCGGCGGCAAGGTCGCGCCCGTCTTGTTCCAGTCGGTTCATATTGATGGTGATGACGTTGATGGAACCGGTCGCCACACCGCCCGCGCCGAGTGTGTAGCTGAAGGTGCGGTCTTCAATGGCGTTGCGCAGGCGGCAGCAGGAAGCCAACGAGTCGGGGTTGTCGGAAAGATAGACGAAGAAGGAATTGCCTTCCGCCAACTCTTTCGCCATTTCATCGGCAAACACGGTGTCTTTGCATTTGCCGCCGTCGGTCAGCATCGCCGCGGTCACAACGGGGAAAGTCAAAACGGCTTTGGTGCGTTCCTGATTGAACCATTTGAGGAAGAAGTTTTGCAGCTTCGCTACGCTCGCCCACACCGGTTTGCTGAAATCGGGGAAGACGAAATCGCCGAACATCGCGTCAAAATAGTATTGATCGTAAACGGAAATATTCCAAAACACGCTCTGATAACCGCGCGCGGCGGCAGGCTGGTTGATGCTGTACACCACCTGCTGCATATGGTTGGCAATTTCTTTGCCGTGGGTTTCCAAATAATCGTCGCCATAGTCTTTGCGGGCGAAATAGTCGAAATAAGTTAGAAACTCCACCGTCGCCACCGCGCCGGCAAACTGCGCGCTGATGGCAAACACAAGATTGATAAACGAGCCGCAAAACGAAGCCAAATGTTGCGGCGCCTTAGATTCGCCGCCGAGTTTGCTTAAGCCGTCGAGAAGGAAGGGATACAGCGTAACCGACACACAATAAGGCTTGAGGCTGGTTTCGTCGTGCACATAAATCTCATGTGCCTCAATCTGGCGGATGTATTCGTCGGCAACGGATTGGTCGAAAATTTCGGCAATTTTGCGCGACACTTGGGCGCGGTTAATCTGCACGAAAAAGTCTTTCATGATTTCCGCTTCCATCGTGGCGATGTTTTTCTGGGTAACGTTGGCATTGGCGTCCATTTTCGAGCCGTCCGCCGCGTTTTGCGCACTGATGTAGTCGTGCATGAATTGCAGTTTGCCGTTTAACTGTTCGGGATGCAGCCGAATCATGTTAAGTCCTCCTGTGTGGGTTGGATAAAAAGCCTCAGGCCGTCTGAAAAGCGGCTGCCTGCGGCTGAGTCGTAATCGGGATGATTTTGGGCGCGGGTTTGCCTTTGATAAACAAGCGGTTCAACACCTCACCCGTACGCAAATCAATAAATTTCTGATTGGTGGTCGGGCTGTCCAAGCCGCCCAGCTCCATCTGCCAGCGGCCGGTTTTCAGATACGTCAGATAAGGCAGGATGCCGTCTGAAACCGCCTCCAGCTCCTCACGCTCCAAACCGGTGTACAAACAGGCTTTCAAACCCGCCTGCGTCACGATACCCAACATTTTCTGCAAGGCTTCCGGCTGCCATTCCCCGCCCATAAACAACACGCAGCTAATCAGCCCGCGATAGCGTTTCAGACGGCCTTTCAAATAATCCTCGGTCAATTCCGTGCCGATACCTTCTTTCCACGCATCGGCACTGTGGCAGCCCTTGCAGCGCAGCGGGCAGCCGGAAAACAGAAACGCCAGCGATACTTCGCCCGGCACTTCCTGCCAGACAATTTGCTCGATTGTGAATTTCAACATCTTCATCACTAAAATACTAGATATAGTATTTTTTATACATTCTTAATACCATATCTAGTATTCTATCGGCAGGTTTTGCTTATTGCAATCATACTAATTGTAAAATTTAATATTCGCTTATTTTTATTGGAATATTTGTCAAAAACTATTTTCATAAGTTTCGGTAACAATTTGGAATAGTCGGAAAAACAGGTTTATGATGGGAACCCATTCATCAGATACGGGAATAGAATGATGGAATCGAAAAAACAAGAGGCTGCCCGGACAATAGGCCGTCTGAAAAACAAAACAACCGACCAAGAACGTTTGCAGGGCTGGCGGGAAGCCTGTGGCAAGCAGCATTTGAGCGGGGAATTTGCCCTCAGCACCAAACTCAACGGAGAAGCCTATACGGAAGAAGAAGCAAGGATGGTGGCCGAATTGTTTGGACGCTAACGGAAATGATATGATGGGCAGCCGTTATCCAAAACGGAACCACCGCAGGTTTCTGCAACGGCAGTCCGTTTGAAATACGAACATAATGAAAAGGAAAATATGATGTTACTGAGCAATATTGAAACCGTTCCCGGCCGCAACGTCGTCCGCCATTTGGGATTGGTCCAGGGTTCGACCGTACGCGCCAAACACGTCGGCCGCGATTTTATGGCGGGCTTGAAAAACTTGGTTGGCGGGGAATTAAAGGGTTACACTGAGCTTTTAAACGAAGCACGTGATGAGGCGATTGCCCGTATGATTGAACAGGCGCGTCAGGCCGGGGCCAATGCCGTGGTAAATGTGCGCTTTTCCACCGCATCCGTAGCGGCAGGAGCTGCCGAAATTTTTGCTTACGGTACGGCTGTGGTTTTAGAATAGGAGGCTGCGATGTCGAATGACAACGAAGGGTTCTCCATCATCCTGTTGCTGATGTACCTGTGGCCGGTTTGGCTGCTGATTATCACCTATTTCACCGGCCGCCATATTGAGCGGAAGCATTATGCCGATATAGAAGCGCGGGAAGCTGCGCTGCGGCATATCATGGTGATTGCCGTTAAAAAACCGCCGCAGGATTTCAGCGGCGGGGAATTGGTTTATGCGGGAGTTGTGGTTTCCAGCGATTATTTCCGCCGTATGCTGGCAGCGTTCCGCAATTTCTTCGGCGGCAATATCCGCAGCTACGAAACCTTGCTCGACCGTGCACGGCGCGAAGCCGTACTGCGCCTAAAAGAACAGGCCGCAGCGAAAGGGGCAAATGCCGTGTTGAACTTCAAATTGGAAACGGCCTCTTTAGGCAATATCCACCAGCCGCAGCAAGGCGGTGCAGTCGGTACGGTTGAAGTTTTGGCCTACGGCACGGCAGGACGGCTGTCTCAGCCGGCTCAAACTCCGCATCAATGATATAGGCAATAAAAGACCCTTTGATTCAGATTTGAAGTGCAACACCCGGGCATTAGCGGTTGGAACAGATTCAAGAATAAAACACTTGGCGTTTCGTAGCCAAGTGTTTTTCTCGGCCGGTGGTTCAACTCATCTTGAACCCTGCGTATCTC
>NZ_JBQCVA010000049.1:0-16677 GCF_051962715.1 Neisseria sp. P0008.S010 | reverse complement strand
GCAGCCATACCGACATCAGCGCCGGCCAAAGCCTGACCGCCCATGCGGCAGAGGGCCTCAACCTGTTTGCGCAAAGCCAAGGAATCAAAGTACAGGCCAACCAGGGTGCAGTCACCGTACAGGCACAGAACGACGAATTGCAACTGAATGCGTTGAAGGACGCAACGTTAACCAGCAGCGCGGGGAAAATCGCCATAGCGGCGAAGGAAGAGATACTGATTACCTGCAAAGGGGCGTATATCAAACTGGCGAACGGGGAGGTTGAGATCGGGAGTCCGAAGGTGGTGCGGGTGAGGGCGCCGTTGGTGGTGGGTGGGCCAAGTAGTTTAAGCCAGATGTTTAATGAAATGCCTAAAACTCAATTCGATCAGGAAGTAATTGTTACTACACCCGGAGGCAAACCAATTGCCAACCGCAAATTCATTCTAACCCGTGCCGATGGCACCAAAATCCGCGGGGTAACGGACAGCAACGGCAGCACGGGAATCCAAAAGAACGATGCCGCCATGGAAAAATTTACCCTTACCCTTCTACCCAAGGACGAAAAAAAATGAGCGAAGAAAATATCAGACTAAGCTGCACATTGGATAAAAACGGCAACCCTACCGCGCAGGCCAGAATGACGGCTACCGATGACAAACAGAAATGTCAAATAGAAATAGCCCGCTGTATACCGATTATGTTTGTTCCCGGTATTATGGGTTCCAACCTGCAATACCGCGACGGCTGGAAGGACATAGCGGATAAGGCGGAGGCAAACGAAAAAAGCGAACAAGCGGAGGCCAAGCCCTTCGATGGCAAACAAGATGTTGATGCTAATTGGGAGTATTTGAGAAGCAAAGAAGTAGAAGATTCATGGATGCCGCCCAACAGTACGATGCAGCAGATCGATGCCATATTTACCGATGGCTTCTTCCGTTCTGCTCAGGAACGTCACAAAGAAATACATCATGACCTGACGTCGGTCAGTTGGGAAGGCGATATCGATGAAATTCCCAAAACTTGTCTGAAAATTACCTACAGCGAAAAAAGGAGGCAAGACATCCTAAAGCACGGCGAGATAGCGCACGATAGAAAACTGAAGCAGCTGCAAAAATACCGTCTGCCGGACGATCCACAAGTCATTGCCGAAAAGCAACGCTATGCGGCATGGAGAAAATGCTGGGAGGAAAACAAACCTAGCAGAAAGGAACAGATTAAGCAGGAACTGCGCTTTCGCGGTTGGGGTACGGTCTACGCACTTTTTTTTCATGATTTTTTGATTTTTTTGGAAGAAAACCTGAATAATCTGGCAGAGGCCATCCGAGAGGCTTCCGACCGCAAAAATTGCCAATTGACCGATCAGGACTACATAAACTTCGTTAGCAAACATAAAGAAAAACAGCCTTGGCAGGGCGTATTGGCCAGGATAGACCGATACATCCTCAAATCCTCGGCCACCCCGCCCGCAGAAGGCCGGGGGAAACCGCCGAAAGAGCGGCCGCTGTCGAAAGAACCGTCCAGCGAAGCGGCCCGCCGGCAGCTGGCCGAATGGCTGAAAAAGGCCGTGGACTACCAATATCCGGTCTATGCCTGCGGCTACAACTGGCTGCGCGATAATTCCGAGTCGGGAAATGAATATGCTCCGAATTCGCTGGAATATTTGGAATCCAGCAAAGAAAACGGAAACAACTATCTTTTCGGCCCCAGCGACCTCAACAGCCGCATCGATCACGCTTTGAAAGAATGCAAGGCCGAACAGTTTTTGATTGTCAGCCATTCCATGGGCGGCTTGGTTACCCGCGCCTATGCGAAACAGGCAACCGGCGACGCTCCGAAAAACACCAAAAACGGCGACAAACTCTGCGGCATCTTCCACGGCGTGATGCCCGCCACCGGCGCCCCCGCCTTTTACAAACGCCTGAAAGCCGGCTTCGGCGACGAGCCCAACCCCTGCAACTGGAAATGGTATGACTATATCAACCCGTTAAGCTACGTGAAAATGGGGCTAACCTCCTTAAAAGACGGCGCAGTTGCAAAATTATTGGGCTCGACTGCACGCGAGACCTCGCCCATCCTGCTCAACGCCCCGGGCGCCATGCAACTGATGCCGTGGCCGAACTACCGCCCCCTGCGCGGGAGCAGCGTCGCCGAAACCGCCCAAAAGGCTGCCCAAGCGGCCCCCTCCGGCAACGGCGGTGCGGATCCTCACGCCTGGCTGGATATTTACGACCAAGACGGCAAAACCAAAATATGCAGCTTCAACACCGAAGACATCTATCAAGCCTACAACGCATGGTACGGCCTGTGGCCGACGATGCCGAAATCGGCAGAACAAGAAGGAGGGGACGGCAATCAGAAAAAAGCGGTCATAGAAAAAGCCCAGCCCGAGCAAATCGACACCATCAACTTCAACCCGACAGGCGGCAAAACGATTTTTCAGAAAGGCAAAACGGATGTTGAGATTTTTGAAAAAAATTTGTCTCTTGTAAAAGAGTTTCAAAACAAACACGCCGCCTACTACCTGACCGAAGACGATAAAACCCGCATCGGCTATTGCGACAGTGGCGACCACCTCAGCTGGGATACCATCAGCTGGGTGTGCAAACAGAAACTGCCGCCGGGAACCGACAAGGAAACCCTACGCAAAGAAGCCAAGCTGTCGGACAAGAAGGATGCCTCGGGCGAACACGGCACGGTAGAAATCGTGCTGGGCACAGGACGCTATGAATTTGCCCTCAGCCGGAAGCAAAATAGCGACCACGGCGATGCCACCGTGCCGTCGGCATCCGGCGCCGCCCCAATCACGCAGGGCGTCTTCAAACAGGAGGACGTCCTGACCACCGGAGGCAAAAATACCGGCGGTTACGAACACTCCACCGCCTACGATGCCGAAGAATTGCGCAACGATGCCTTGTTCGCCATCCTCGAGGCCGTCTTCAAACGGGCAAAAACCGATTAATCCCTGTCAGGAGAATCCCATGAAACACACCGCCCCCATCCTGTTGGCCGCCCTGTTGGCCGCCTTGAACCCCGCCGCATCGGCAGAAAGGAAACCCGCCATGACCTCCCCCATCATCGACACCGCCTACTGGACCGAACAACCGTATTGCAGCGGCCGCTACCAATTGCGCCTGCCCGCCGTCCGCCGCCACAGCAGCTCGTGGATAGAATACAACGGCTGGAGTGTGATGGTATTGTTCAACGACTGGGCACGGCAGATGCAAGACATCCGCAAGTTCGAACGCAGCGGTTCCTACGGGGCGACTAATATCTTTATCGGCAGCCGCACCCTGATTCCCGGCCGGGCCGTGATGTTTGCGACACATTTAGGGGTTCATTGGGATAATCTCATCGGAAACCGGGGCATGCCCTATGACACCAACCTGATATTCAAGCTCGATAAGGACGATGCCTACATCGTCAGTGGACATTTCTATGTCCCCTCCAATAACGGCAAAGAACCCGCCAACTGGAAGGCGAAAGAAAAAGAAATGCTCGACGGCATGGAGAAAAAATACCGCGCCGACTTCCTCAAAGGCCTGCGCGAACGGCAGGAATACGAAGTGCCGAACCAAAGCGGCATCTGCCTGATTCGAGGCTTCATCGCCGACGACGGCGGCAAACCCTTCAAAGCCAACACCGCGGTACGCTTTGCCAAGCAGACCGACATGCGTCTGGAAATGCTGCACGGCGCGGTATTGCAGCCCGGCGAGCCGACCCTGCTCGAACGCGACCTCGTCTCCGAAAAAAGCGCGCTGGCCAAAATCTTCAAAACCGCCGGCTACCGCACCATCCGCCAAGGCAAACGCGACATCAACGGCATGTCCGGCACGGAAAAGCTGATCAAATGGCAGGGCAACAAATACATGCTGATATGGGAACGGGACGGCGGCGACCCGCGCATCATGATGAAATTCGGCGCGGACCGTGCGGAAGGGACGAGCCGCAGCGAAGCCGAAATCCTCGCCATTTGGGACACCGTACTGCCGACGTTGAAGCCGGTTAAATAAACAATACGGATGGGGAGGCCGTCTGAAAAACGAAACCGCCCGCCGCAAATGAAAGGAAACCTCATGACCCGCAGCCTCCCCCTCATCACGGCACTCCTCCTTTCCGCCGCCGTCCCCGCCCGGGCCGCAGGCAGTCTGCCCATCATCGACACCGCCTACTGGACCGAACAACCGTATTGCAGCGGCCGCTACCAATTGCGTCTGCCCGCTATCCGCCGCCACAGCAGCTCGTGGATAGAATACAACGGCTGGAGTGTGATGGTATTGTTCAATGCATGGGACAGTCGGATGAATACTTGGAAAAACATTCAAAAAAGCGGGCGCGACGGCACCGACCGCTTTGTGGATGCCCGCACCCTGATCCCCGGCCGGGCCGTGATGTTTGCGACACATTTAGGGGTTCATTGGGATAATCTCATCGGAAACCGGGGCATGCCCTACGAAACCAACCTGATATTCAAGCTCGATAAGGACGACGCCTACATCGTCAGCGGCTATTTCTATGTCCCCTCCAATAACGGTAAAGAACCCGCCAACTGGAAGGCGAAAGAAAAAGAAATGCTCGACGGCATGGAGAAAAGGTACCGCGCCGACTTCCTCAAAGGCCTGCGCGAACGGCAGGAATACGAAGTGCCGAACCAAAGCGGCATCTGCCTGATCCGCGGCTTCATCGCCGACGACGGCGGCAAACCCTTCAAAGCCAACACCGCGGTACGCTTTGCCAAGCAGACCGACATGCGTCTGGAAATGCTGCACGGCGCGGTATTGCAGCCCGGCGAGCCGACCCTGCTCGAACGCGACCTCGTCTCCGAAAAAAGCGCGCTGGCCAAAATCTTCAAAACCGCCGGCTACCGCACCATCCGCCAAGGCAAACGCGACATCAACGGCATGTCCGGCACGGAAAAGCTGATCAAATGGCAGGGCAACAAATACATGCTGATATGGGAACGGGACGGAGGCGACCCGCGCGTCATGATGAAATTCGGTGCGGACCGTGCGGAAGGGACGAGCCGCAGCGAAGCCGAAATCCTCGCCATCTGGGACACCGTACTGCCGACGTTGAAGCCGGTTAAATAAACAATACGGATGGGGAGGCCGTCTGAAAAGCCGATACCGAAGTTTCAGACGGCCTCTTGGCAACGGAAGGCCGTCTGAAAAAAAGCTTTGCTTGTGAGGCCGGGTTTCCGCACGGCAAAGACGAAGCTGCCGTCCTGCCAAGCCTTATTCCCGGCTTTCAGACGGCCTCTGCCTAAATGCAGGCCGAGACCTTTGCAAAAATAGTCTGTTAACAAAATTTGACGCATAAAAATGTGCTAAAAATTTTTCAATTGACTAAAACCTTTCTGGTATTGAGAAAAAAGTAGAAGAAATCAGGGAGGTTCTTCATCTTGAAAATGGTATTGAGCATAAAATTTTAATAACTCATGTTATTGCAAAGGTCTCAGGCCGTCTGAAAAGAGATAGGGTCGGATATCGGTATTGCCACATGGCAAAAGGCCGTCTGAAAGCGTATTTTCAGATGGCCTTTGTATCGCTTTGTCAGATGCCCGGCCGGATATTTATAATTCGGTTTGGGGTGTTTCGATGATATTGGAAAGTGGATTTGCCATATTGGGGAAAAGATAATACGATGCCCGGGTTTGGACTTTAACTAATTAGTTTATTGGTTTTAATATGTATTGGACGATACCTGAAATTCCTGACACTCTGGCCCAACCTGCAAAAAGGACATGGGGCAGGCCGGCGGTATGGATAATTGCCTTGGCAATATGTTGTTGTATTTCATTGATATGGATTTTTTGGCTGAAAGGGGGGGTGTGGTATTCGCTGCTTTTCCCCGGGATTTGGCTGGCGGCCTTTATATACCGGTTTATTGTATCGATACATAAAGGCACAGCAGAAGAAGCATGGGAGTTGGAGAAAAAGAAAATACATAACAAATGGGTTGAGTGGGCCGCAAAAAAAGTAGCTTTAACGGATGTATATGTCGGCTTGCCGGAGGGTATTTCCCTGCGGGATGTGGTTTGCCAGGAAAAGGATGCTTACCGGTTTGATTGTGTTTCTTTTAATCGAAAGGACGATATATCAGACACTGTAGCTTTTGCCGATGATGAAGTGGAAAAAAATATTTCGGAAAAACTCTTCGCTTTAAGGGATTATTCCGAAAAAATAACGGTTCATCTGCATGCATCGGATGAATATGTATATGAATATTGGCAGAATAAACTGGCAGAAATGGCGGAAGATGTCGGTATGGGGAAATCGGGTTGGTCAGTACTTCCTTTACAGAAACCGGAGGAGTTGATAGACGAGTGGTTTGATAAGAACGAATCCGAAGGTATTCATGCCGTTTTATCGGTTTGGCTGAATCGGGATGTGGACGAAGCGGAGTTTACCGAAACTGTGACGTGGCTGGTTTTTTCCCCGCCTCATTTGGCAAGAAGGACAAAACTGCCGGTTTGGGCGTGGCTGCAACGGCCGGTCTCGTTTGATGAGGGTAAACGATCTCAGGCATTAAAACACTATACAAATTACGGATTAAACGGGGATGCGGTTGATGCTATATGGTTTCTGGCTTCCCGGGAAGATACACAAAAGTATATGGACGATATTCAGAATGCGGGAGGAAGACTGCATAGCGAAAGAGACAAATTTTTGTTGCATACGCCCGGTTTGTACATGGGTGCTATGCCATCCGGCAACTCATTGTTCTTGTTAGGTTTGGCCGCTGAAAATACGGCGCAGAAGCATCAGTTGTTTGGTTGGGAAACCGATAGCGGTTTTTACTTGGGCCGGTTGAGTCAGGCTGTAGGGCTAAATTAGTTAGAAATGTTTTTCAGCTTGGTTCTGATGAAAATAGATGATATTGGAGAAAATGATGAAAGGGATTATTAGATTAGGAGATGCCACCACGCATGGCGGCATGGTTATTCAAGCATCTTCCGAAATGGTTGTCGAAGGCAAACCGGCAGCTTTGGTCGGCGATTTGGTCAGCTGTCCGATTCCGGGACATGGAACGAATCCGATTATTGAAGGTAGCCAGTATATGTTGTTCGGAGGCAGGTCGATTGCAGTTGATGGCTGTAAAACCGCCTGCGGGTGTTCTTTAATCAGCAGTATGCCAAGTGTTGGAAGCGATTAGGTAAAAAACCAAGAGGGGAAAATATCCCCTCTTGGTTTTTCTCTAAATGATTAAATGCTAAGCTTGATAGGCTTATTTTTTTTCTTTGGGCATTTGGGAAACTAAAGATAAGTTTACATCCAAGCCTTCGATTTGGAAGTGAGGGCGGGCAAACAGGCGGACTTTGAAGAAGCCGGGGTTGTCCTCGATGTCTTCAACCAAGACTTTGGCTTCACGCAAAGGATGTGTTGCCTGCAACTCGTCGCTTGGGTCTGTCATTTCAGTAACTAATGTATTGATCCAAGTGTTCAATTCCAGTTCAAGCATGCGACGGTCTTTGGTTGTACCGATGTTTTCGCGTTGGATCAGCTTGAGATAGTGAGCCAGACGGGAAAGCAGGAAAACGTAAGGCAAACGGGCATTGATGCGGCTGTTTGCCGTTGCTTCTTTGGTTTCGTAGAGCGCAGGTTTTTGTGCTGAGTTGGCCGAGAAGAAGCAGGCGTAATCGCGGTTTTTATAGAAAGACAGCGGTACGAAGCCCAAATTGGCAAATTCAAATTCGCGGGTTTCGGGAATCAGGACTTCGGTAGGGATTTTCACTTGATTGCCGGTACCTAAATCATACATATGGATAGGCAAGTCTTCGATCAGACCGCCGGCTTGAGGTCCGCGGATTTGAACGCACCAGCCATTGTTAATAAAGCTGCGAACCATGTTGGCAGCGAAGGCAAAGGATGCGTTTGCCCATAAGTAACGGTCGTGTTCGGTGCCCTTAACTTGTTCTTCGTAATTGAAGCTGCGTACAGGAACCGTATCACTACCGTAAGGCAAGCGGGCGAGGAAGCGGGGCAGGGTCAGGCCGATATAGCGCGCATCATCGGTTTCGCGGAAGCTTTTCCATTTGATGTATTCGGCACGGTCCATATAGTTCGCCAAGTCCTGAATGCCGGCAACTTCTTCCATGCTTTCTTTGCCGAAGAAAGATGGACCGACAGAGCCGATGAATGGCATGTGTGCAGAAGCGGAGACGCGTGAAATATTGCGCAGCAAAGCCATATCTTGCGGGCTGCGGTCAAATTCGTAGTTGGAGATGACTGCGCCGATAGGTTCGCCGCCCGGGGTGTCGTATTCATTGCTATAGGTGTGGCGATACAGTCCGCTTTGGACGATTTCAGGCGCATCTTCAAAGTCTTGAATCAAGTCTTCTTTGGAGACGTCGAGGATTTCGATTTTAACGTTGTGACGGAAGTCTGTACGGTCAACCAAGAATTTCAGACCGCGCCATGCAGATTCGATTTTTTGGAATTCTTCGTTATGGAGGATTTCATCTAATTGGCGGCTGAGCTGTTCGTCAATGCGTGCGATATGGTAGTCTAACAGGCTTTTGTCGAGGCGTTCTACTTTTTGAGATGAGTCTTGAATCATCTTCAAAAATACGCTGACAGCTGCTGCGATGCGCTCATCGGCAGAGGCTTCGGACATTTTTTCGGCGCTTTGGAACTGTTCGATGTCGATGACGGAGTCGACGGCGTTTAAGTTGATTTTTTGACACAGCGCTTCATAAACGCTGGCGGTGTTTTCTTGTTCTATAACGGTTGCTTGGGCTTCTTGGCGTTTTTGCATATTTTAAATCCTTACGGGTGTTTTCAGACAACCTTGTGTTTTATTTGTTAACAGGTGCAATTTTCTCGAGACGGTCGCGCAGTTCGGCAGACAGATTTTCGTCACGCAAGATGGTTTCCAGTTCGCGACGGAATGCCGAATCGTCCAACAGGTTGGATTTCAAGTCACGGAGCAGGTTGCGCATAGCCAATAAAGCACGCAGCTCGGGAACATTTTGTGCAATTTGTTCCGGGTGGAAATCACGCATAGATTTGAAATTCAAATTGATGTTCATCTCGCCGCCGACCGGGGATAGGGTGTTTTTCACAGTCAGGTTGGCTTTGGGGTTGAAGTCAGATAATACGGAGTCAAAGTTGTTTTTGTTGATATTGACTTTTTCTTTTTCGGCAAGGTCGCGTTTGTCTTGACCATTGCTGTAATCACCGGTGACTAAAAGCTTGAGCGGAAGCTCGACTTTTTTCTGTGCGCCTCCGGTATGGAGGTCTAGTTTGATATTGATACGTGAAGGTGGAACTTCGTTTTGGAAACTTTTGCTCACGGCTAATCCTATTCTCTGCTATATGTTGAAGGGAAAATCTTTTGTTTCAAATGAAATATAAATACTAAATTTCGATATATCTCTATCTAAATAGTATAAATGTTAGGTATACTGTTGTCTATTGCATTCCAAATTTATCTGACAAAAGGTATTTAAAAGGTATAAATAGTGAAATTTCATAAACCATTATGGGAAGAGGGGGTCTTGCTCTCTCCTCAGCATTTCCAACAACAAAATATTTTTAATAGTTATATTTACTCAGTATTAATAAAATTGATGGGCGAATTCAAGTGGGGATGTTTTCGTTGCGAGTTCGATCAGCAGACTCTTGAATTAGGAAAAATTAAATTGAATGAGCTTCAGGCCTGTCTGCCTGACGGAACTCTGATCGACTTGCAGTCGGGTAGTGGCTCTGTTGAAGTTCGTGACATTAATAGCTTGCCTATGAGAGCGCGAAATACAGTGCTGTTGGCTCTCCCGGTTTATCAAGCTCACGTACCGAATCTGGTGGATGAAAATGGGGCTGGAAATACCCCTAGACGGTTTGTGAAAAAGTTCGAACAAGTTGAGGATTTATTTTCCGCTGAGGAGGCAGAACTTGCCGTTGAGCAATTAAATTTACAAATTCGTTTTGATTTCGAGGATAATGACGATTACATTATATGCCCCATTGGCGTAGTGGAGAAAAACGAGAATGGGGCATTGATTTGGTCTAAAGACTACATCCCTCCATTATTGTCGATTACAGGTTCGGAAGTTTTACTTTCATGTCTGAATAGAATCACTTTACTGGTGTTGTCCCGTATAGATAACTTATCCGCCCGCCGCCGGGCGCGTAGTGAAAATACGGTCGATTTTTCTGTGTCTGACTCGACCTTGTTCTGGTTCTTGCACGGATTAAATACGATTTATCCTGAATTGAAACATTTGAATGATTACCCGCAGCAACATCCAGAGGAGCTTTATAAGCTCTTGGTTCGTTTACTTGGTATGTTGTACACATTCAGGGTAAGTGAATCTGTGAATGAGATGGAATCATACGATCATTTTGATCTGTTTGGAACCTTCAACCGTTTGGAGTTAAAAATCCGCAGTTTGTTAGATGAAGTCATTCCATCGCCTGTCATCGAATTGTCGTTAGAACATACAAAATCTACACATTGGCGAGCTCAGATATTTGACAGCAGAATTGATGATAATGCGGAGTTTTATATCTCGGCACATTCTGATTCCGTTGTTTTTGCTGAATTGCAGAAGCAATTGCCATTGGTCAGCAAAATCGGTGCTCCTGAAGACGTGGAACGCGTTATCAATACGGCAGTAATGGGAGTGCCTTTGCAGTTGTTGAATCAAACCCCTCCTGGTTTGCCGTTCCGAATGGATAATGTTTACTTCAGATTAGACAAACGGCATGTGGCATTTTCAAGAATGATGCAATCGCAGGTATGTAGTATTTATGTTCCAGCATCTATACCCAATTTACATTTAAGCTTGTTTGCAGTAGTGAGTATTTAACATGAACCATAATCCATTGATTCGAAGTGAATTAAGAGATACTGCTTTGACCGTATCCGCATTATCGGCAGGTTTTAGCCCCGAGCATGCCTCAACATGGTATGAGTATGGCAAAACTTTGGTAGAAAATTTAAGAAAAAATTTAGCAAGCTCTGGACGCAGTGCTGAGGAGATTGAGGAGATTTCTTATGCGCAGTGTGCGCTTTTGGATGAGGTCGCACTGCAGAATCTGCAAGGAAGTGATCGAGAAGTGTGGGAAATGAATCCCATGCAAGTACATTTCTTCCAATCATACAATGCGGGCGATGTATTGTGCGACAAAATTGAAAAGCTGTGCAAAGCAGGCAGTGCTAATTCTTTGATCGCTGAGGCATATTTGAGTGTAATCAATTTAGGCTTCAAGGGGCGTTATATTTTAGATGAAATGGCTCTCCAAAATTCACAAAATAGCTTGAAAAAAATGGTTGCCGGATTGTCTGGCAATGCGGTAACTCAAGATGGGCAAATATTCTATGTTGATCGTAAAAGCATGTCTCTTAAGAGTTTGCTGACGATTAGTCCGATATGGGTATTTATCTGTTGTTTTGTTATTGCAGTAGTAGCTTATTTTGCATTTGGATACTATCTGGATACTTTGGCTGAACAAACTCAAGCATTATAAATTTAGAGTAATTTCATAATGACTTATCAAAAGCTCTCGTCTTTCATTATTTTTATAGTAGTTGAGCTTATACTGTTTTATGTATTGGCAATATATTGGCAAGCTAGTTGGATGCTGAAAGGCGGTATTCTAGCTTTGTCATTTGTTGCTATGTTTTGTGCTTGGGTAATTAGGCAGCGTAAGAACAAGGAAAATATCAGTATCGGTTCAGAAGTTTGGCAGCAAATTGCGACAGAATTAAATAATACTGGATTTACTGGGCGTTATGTTTTGCGTATGCCTGATTCTGCAGTGAAGATGTCGAATTTAGTCGAGAGATATGATGACACAGCATATATAAATATTTTTAATCCAGAACATTTATATACTGTAGTTTGGAATCTTCTTCAGAATATAGCCCGTAAACAAATCTCACTCAGCATAGAGCTTGTGTTGTCTCCTGCTATAAATGCCGATGTGTCTATGGTTATGCGGGGGTGGTTGCGCAATATATTGTTTTTGCAAAAAAAAATGGGTATATCTATACCTGTGAATTTCGTTATTCGTGTTCCCTTTCTTTTCGAAGAGTTTTCAGATAAAAGAGAGCTATTTTTTGTCTTAAAAACTCAAGGTAGATGGAATGTATTAAATATTAATCAGTTTTTTACTGATTTTAAAGAAAGTTTGTCTATTGAGTTTTTACAGCAAAATAAACAATCAAACGGCTGTCAATATATATGGCTGATTGAAGCACTCAATTGCGTCGAGGAGCAATTGTTGAATCGTACAGATGGTGGATGGGAATATGTCGATGTACGCAGCTTAAGCGTAGTTGACGATGGAGACTGCCAAGCCAAATCAGTATGGGCAACTTATATTTCTAAGAATACGCAAGGGTTAGTCCATTCTTTTAATAATTATCAAGGTAATCAATTTCAATATATTCATATCGGATTGCCAGATAAATATACCGTTTATCATAAAAATCATACTACTGATATACTTTTTAAAGTATTATCCGTCTGTGCATTAGGTTTTTTATCTGCATTATTTTTCTCTATGAAAAACAATAGCCGTTTGATAGAACAAATTAGTCAGCATATACAAAATGTTCAGTCTGAAGCAAATTCAAATGAACGGCAACAACATTTGGTATTGCTAAAGCAGGATTTGCAATTGCTTGAGAAATACCGTGATGAGGGTGTACCAGCACATTTAGGATTAGGGTTATATCGTGCGGATTTATATATTCCAAAGTTAAAAGCCTTGATGCCAAAAGATCCTCCACCTCCAAAACCGATAAAACCGGAACCTGTGAAACCAGTAGTTATTACTTTGGACAGCTTGGCTTTGTTTGAAACAGGTCAGTTTGAACTAAAAAATAATGCCAATAAAGCATTGATTGGTGCATTAAAAGCAATTGAGTCACATCCTGATACACGCATTTTAGTTGAAGGACATACTGATAATGTTGGAAACCCTGTTTCTAATCAACAATTATCAGAAAAACGTGCTCAATCAGTTAAAGATTGGTTGGTTATCTCTTCTAATGTTCCGGAGAGTCGGTTCGAGGTTAAAGGATTGGGTGATACCAAACCCATTGCAGATAATCAGACGGAAGAAGGTAAGGCTAAAAACCGTAGGGTTGAGATCATACTGATTCCGGCTGTAAAGCAGTAACTCTAATGCAGCACAAGTTGCTTTAAGCCTCAAAACTTAAGGCGTTTTCAATAAAACTAAGGAGTAAAAATATGGCAATTCCTGCTTATATGTGGTTGAAAGACGACGGCGGTTCCGTTATTAAAGGTTCTGTTGACGTCAATGGTCGCGAAGACAGCGTTGAAATCGTTGAGTTTCTGCACAATGTCCGTATTCCTACGGATGCCAATACCGGCAAACTGACAGGTACTCGCGTTCACGAACCTATCGTATTGTTCAAAGAATACGATGCTTCTTCACCATACCTGTACAAAGCAGTAACAACTGGTCAAACTTTGAAAGAAGTAGAAATCAAGTGGTACCAAATTGATGCTTCCGGTCAAGAGAAAGAGTATTTCAATACCAAACTGGACAACGTTAAAGTTGTAGCAGTAGGTCCTGTAATGCACAACATCAAAGATCCTGCTCGCGAACGTTACAATCACTTGGAACGCGTTGAATTGCGTTATGAAAAAATCACTTGGACTTATAAAGACGGAAACATCATTCATTCCGACAGCTGGAACGAAAGCCGCGCTTAATAATCCACATAAAGTGCTGCCTGATAAAGGTAGCACTTTTTTATAACACCTTTTTACATCAGGGGCATCAAATGTCTGTGCATGATCAAGCATTGTTATTACGTCGTCTGAACACGCATTGTCAGCAGGCGATGGAAGCTGCAGCCGGCTTATGTCAAACACGAGGTCATGCCGAAATTACGGTTGACCATTTATTTATCAAATTACTCGAACTAGGGGATGGAGACGTTAATGCTTTGTTGAGGCGTTACGAAATTGATTTAGAAAATATTTGGAATCCTTTGTTGAATACGATGGACAAACTTCCACGCAATGTTCGTGGTAATCCTTCTTTGTCTAAATCATTGATTAGTTTATTGTCGGATGCATGGTTGTTGGCAAGTGATGAAGGTGCATCTGAAATCCGTTCGGCTTTCCTGTATCAGGCATTGTTGAAATCTCCTTACCGTCTGATGACGCAGGAAGCATGGCCCTTATTAAGCCTGACTGAAACACAGATAGGTCGTCTGAAAACTTGGTTGGACGAAGTTTCTATCGAAGGTGAGAATAATACATTTGCGCAGCCGGCTTCAGAAGAAGGTCAGCATACAGTTTCAGCGGAACCTAAACCCCAACAAATCGCTACAGCAGGACAAAACGATGCGCTTGCACGGTTTACTGTTAATTTGACTGAAAAAGCCGCTCAGGGCGGTATTGACCCTGTATTTGGACGCGAAACCGAAATCCGTCAAATGATGGATATTTTATCGCGTCGCCGTAAGAACAACCCTATTTTGGTTGGCGAACCGGGTGTCGGTAAAACTGCATTGGTAGAAGGTCTGGCATTGAAAATCGCTTCGGGTGAGGTGCCTAAGATATTGGAAAACACCCAAGTATTGGTGTTGGACTTAGGTCTTCTGCAAGCGGGCGCGGGTGTGAAAGGCGAATTTGAACAACGCCTACGCAATGTCATCGAGGCCGTTCAAAATTCTGAAGAACCCGTTTTATTATTTATCGACGAAGCGCATACCTTAATCGGTGCCGGAAACAGCGCAGGCGGTGCGGATGCTGCCAACCTCTTAAAACCAGCTTTGGCGCGGGGTGAGTTGCGTACTATCGCAGCGACAACATGGAGCGAATACAAACAATATTTTGAAAAAGACGCTGCATTGGAACGCCGTTTCCAAATGGTCAAGGTTGACGAACCTGATGATGAGGCTGCGTTCACAATGCTTCGCGGTTTGAAGCAACGTTATGCCGCTTACCATAAAGTCCATATTCAGGACTCCGCCGTCATCGCAGCCGTACAACTTTCCCGAAAATATATTACCGGCCGCCAACTGCCGGACAAAGCCGTAGATTTGTTGGATACGGCAGCCGCACGCGTTCGCATGAGTTTGGATACCGTGCCTCATATTTTCGGTTTGATGGATGCCCAAATTTTTTCACTGCAACGCGAGCTGGAGGCATTGGATGCCGACAAGCAATTAGGTCGTCTGAACGCATCGCAGCAAGATAACATTCGACAAGTTGAGCAAGAGATTGCCCAGTTGAATGAAGAGCGCGAGGAAATGAACCGCCGATATCAGGAAGAAAAACAATTGGCGGATGAAATCCAATCCTTGATGGAAGCTGCCAAGAATACAGAATTGACTTCCGAAGAGCGACAAGCCGCGCAACACAGTCTGACCGAGAAACAGCAGCAACTTGATGCCGTTGTCGCCGGCAAACCGCTGATTTTCACCAGCGTTGATGAAACCGTGATTGCCGATATTATTGCTGACTGGACGGGTGTCCCCGCAGGCAGCGTTCTCAAAGACGAATTGGCAAACCTGCTGCAACTGGAAAGTTTGCTTGAGAAACGCGTGGTTGGGCAAAGTGAAGCCATTCATGCTATCGCGCAAAGTTTGAGAGCCGCTAAAGCCGGTTTGAAAACCAACGATTCCCCATTGGGCGTATTCCTGTTGAGCGGTCCGTCCGGCGTAGGTAAAACAGAAACGGCACTCGCTTTGGCAGATGCACTGTTCGGCGGCGAAAAATCGCTGATTACCATCAACCTGTCCGAATACCGCGAAGCACATACCGTTTCCCAACTCAAAGGTTCGCCTCCGGGTTATGTCGGTTATGGCGAAGGTGGCGTTTTGACCGAAGCAGTACGTCAGAAACCTTACAGCGTCGTATTATTGGACGAAGTAGAGAAAGCCCATAAAGACATTCTCAATCTCTTCTACCAAGTATTCGATAAAGGCATGATGCGTGACGGCGAAGGTCGGGAAATCGATTTCAAAAATGCCGTTATCCTGATGACGTCAAACTTGGGTGCGAACGAATTGACCCAATTGCTGAAACCGCAAGAGCCTGAAGAAACAGAAGAAGCTGTTGCAGAAGAGGGTAAAGAGCAAAACGCGCAAGAGCAGATTGTGGACACTGAAGTCGAACTTTCTGCACAAATGCCGGATAGCTCCTCTGAAAACGCTAGCGTTTCAGACGACCCTGTTGAAACCAATGAAACACCTGAGTTCAGTTTGGAAGAGTTGGCAGAAGCTATTCGTCCGATACTGACAGACCATTTCCAAGCCGCGCTGTTGGCGCGTATGCAGGTTGTTCCTTATCGTCCGTTGGAAAAAGAGGCATTGGCTCAAATCGTCAGACTGAAGCTGAACAAAATTGCTGACAGACTGTACGAAGCCCATCAAACACGCCTCAGTTACAGCGAAGATTTTGCAGCGCTTTTAGCTGATTCTTGCACCACCGGTGACAGCGGTGCGCGCAATATCGACCATTTGCTCAACCGCCAAGTCATGCCTGCCATCGCGCAAAGCTTTTTGCAATGGCAGCAAACCGCAGGCCATATGCCGGAGCGTGCGAGTTTGGAGGTTGGAGAAGAAGGCATAGACGTCTTGTTTGAATAAGACTGTGTTTAAAGGCCGTCTGAAAGAGATTCAACAAGTTTGGTTACCTTTCAGACGGCCTTTCCACCACCAATCCCCTCCACTTGACCGCCCACCCCCGTTCAAACTACCATACCC
>NZ_JBQCVA010000048.1:0-17334 GCF_051962715.1 Neisseria sp. P0008.S010 | reverse complement strand
TTGCTTCTTTGGATTAGGTTTTCGTATTTCATTTGGAAATTGTAAATCTTCAGGATACTTTCGCAAGAGGTCTAGTATTTTTTTCATCTATTTTCCTTTAAGTTCATTAAAAACGTGAGCCGAGATGTATTATCTCCACTCGCATAACGGCTATTATTAAATTAAATCTTCTCAAACAACCGCTTAAAGTCTTCTTCATTTCCAATTGTCGGATTTCTCCCAACTAGCACATTAATTTGATATTGGTTCGGGCATGGACATTTTTCCTGTGGACGATAATGGCCTGATTCAGATAGTTTTCATAGTCAGCCTATGATTGCTACCCTAATCAACCATCTTTTTCAGACGTCCTCACTCTGCCGCAGGCAAACGCTGGCGCATTTGCTCGAACAGGCACACCGTAGCCGCCATAGCGACGTTGAGCGATTCGGTGTTTTCGGCCATCGGGATTTTAACCGTCCTGTCCGCAACCCGGCGCATTTCGGCACTGACGCCCGCCCCTTCGTTGCCGAACAGCCAGCCGCAGGGTTCGCGCAAATCCAAACCATACAGGCCGCACGCGCGTTCGTCGAGTGTGGTGGCCAACAGCGGCGGACGGTAGCTCTGCCGCCAAACGGCCAAATCGGTATCGGGATGCAGCGTCAGCAGGAAATGCGCTCCCATGGCCGCACGCAGGACTTTCGGCGACCACACGTCGGCACAATCCGCACCGAGCACGATGTCGCGCACGCCCGCAGCGGCCGCGCTGCGCAATATGGTGCCGATATTGCCGGGGTCCTGCACCCGCTCCAGCACGACGCAGTCGCCGTCTTCAGGCCGTTTTGCGGCGGACGGCAGTTTAATCAGCGCGACGATATTTCCGCCCTCCCCCAATCCGGTCAGCCTGCCCAGTATCGGCGCGGCGACGGAAACGGTTTTTTCAGACGGCATCCGTTGCAGCAATGCCGATATTTCGGCATCTTCCAAACGGTTTTCCGCCACATACACGTATTCCGGCCTGCCGCCTGCATTCAAAAAGGCTTCCAAAAGGTGCGTACCTTCAAGCAGGGTTTGGCCGAAAGCGCGCCGTTTGGCGGCGGAGGCGGCGAGTTTGGCCAGATGTTTAATCCGGCTGTTTTGGGCGGAGGCAATGTGTTCCATAGTATGGGCGGAAGTCGGTCGGGAGGTGGATAAAACAGGCTGCCGAAGCGGCAGGCGGATAAACGGCTGTTCGGTCGTTTAGCCGCATTTCGGTTCAAAGGGAACGGCCTTTCAAATGCCTAAGCATCCGAATAATCCGTTCGGTACGATTTGTATCTACGGGGGTACTTTATCGAGGCCGTCTGAAAACCGGTATTGCCCAAATGGGGAAAGGGTTTTCAGACGGCCTCTTAATCATAGGGGCGGCAACTTGGCAGTTTTTGCGCCTAAATATTACTGCTGCCCGCTATACCCGTGCCGCTTCCAATGCCTGCGCCAAGTCGGCAAGCAAATCGTCGATATGCTCGATGCCCACGCTCAGGCGTACCATATCGGGGCTGACGCCTGCTGCGGCGAGTTCGGTATCGTCAAGCTGGCGGTGGGTAGTGGTGGCGGGATGGGTGGCAAGCGATTTGGCATCGCCGATATTCACCAAGCGCAGGAAGAGTTGCAGTGCGTCGATAAATTTTGCACCTGCTTCGCGTCCGCCTTTAATGCCAAAACTCAGCAAACCGGAGGCTTTGCCGCCGTAGTCGCGGTCGATTAAGTTTTTGTACGGGCTGTCGGGCAAGGCAGGATAGTTTACCCATTCGACCTGCGGGTGTTTCTTTAAGAATTCGGCTACTTTCAAGGCGTTTTCACAATGACGCTCCATGCGCAGGGCGAGGGTTTCCAAACCTTGCAGCAGTAAAAACGAGCTGTGCGGCGATAAGGCGGCACCGGTATTGCGCAGCGGGACGACGCGGGCGCGGGCAATGTAGGCTGCCGCACCAAAATGCTCGCAGTAGTTTACTCCGTGGTAGGACGGATCAGGCCGATTGAAGGTTTGGTCAAAACGCGGATTGCCTGCCCATTGGAATTTGCCGCCGTCGATAATTGCGCCGCCAATCGTTGTACCGTGGCCGCCGATATATTTGGTCAGCGATTGGATAACGATGTCGGCACCGTGTTCGATGGGGCGGAACAGCGTGGGCGTGGCGACGGTGTTATCTACCATCAGTGGCAGCCCTTGAGCGTGTGTGGCTTGGGCAAATGCTTGAATATCGACGACATTGATGGCGGGATTGCCGATGGATTCGCAATACACCAGTTTGGTTCGGCTGTCGGTATTGGCGGCGATTTCTTCAGGTTTGGCAGGATCGATAAAACGCACTTCTATGCCTTGGCGCGGCAGGCTGTGGGCAAAGAAATTATATGTGCCGCCGTAGAGGGTTTTGGTTGCGATGATGTTGTCGCCTGCTTCAACCAATGTTTGAACGGCATAGGTAATCGCCGCCATACCGCTGGCAACAGCCAATGCGGCAATGCCTCCTTCCAGACGGGCGACACGCTCTTCTAAAACGGCGGTGGTCGGATTCATGATGCGGGTGTAGATATTGCCTGCTACATCAAGGTTAAACAGGTCTGCGCCATGCTGCGTGTTGTCGAAAGTGTAGGAAGTGGTTTGGTAAATCGGGACAGCAGCGGATTTAGTGGTCGGCTCGGATTGATAGCCTGCGTGCAGGGCGATAGTTTCCCGTTTCATCTGAATATCCTTGTAGTGAATTAAACGTTGATAAATAGAGGCCGTCTGAAAAAACGCAGATTGTTTTTCAGACGGCCTGTTTCTTGCTTTATTGCGGTGTATTGTCTTCTGTCGTTACGTTTGCCTCGGTAGTGTTTTCTTCATCTGAAGCTGACGCGTCTTCCGGCTCTTCCGCTACCCGCTCGAGGCTGACCAGTTGCTCGCCTTCGTCCAGATTAATCAGGCGCACGCCTGCTGCGGCGCGGCCGGTTTCGCGGATTTGTTCGACTTTGGTGCGGATGAGGACGCCGCCGCTGGTAATCAGCATCAGGTCGTCGGTTTCGCCGACTAGGGTTGCAGCGACCAAATCGCCATTGCGTTCGCCGGTGTTGATGGCGATATTGCCTTGTCCGCCTTTGTTTTTACGGCTGTAATCGGCAATCGGGGTACGTTTGCCGTAGCCGTTTGCGGTGGCGGTCAGCACTTGCAAATCGCTTTGAGCGGCTTCGGGGGCAAAGGTAATCAGGCTGACGATTTTGCCGTCGGCAGGCAGGCGCATACCGCGCAGGCCGCCGCTGCCGCGACCGGACGGACGCACACCGTGTTTGCCGCTTGGCAGGGCATTTTCGTTGTCGGCGGTTTCATCTTCGAGGTCGTCTGAAATTTCGGTTTCGATGTCGGCATCTTCCGCTTCGTCGTTGCCGGATTTTTCCCAGTATTCGTTGAAGCGGATGGCTTTGCCCAAGTTGGAGAACAGCATGATGTCGTCCGATCCGCTGGTTTGCGCGGCGCCGACGAGGTAGTCGCCTTCTTTGAGCGCGATGGCTTTGATGCCTTGGCTGCGGACGTTTTTAAAGGCGGAAAGCTGGACTTTTTTCACCATGCCTTGTGCGGTGGCGAAGAAGACGTATTGGTCTTCGGGGAACTCGCGCACGGCGAGGATGGCGCTGACTTTTTCGCCTTCTTCCAACTGGATGACGTTGTTAATCGGACGGCCGCGGCTGTTGCGTCCGCCTTCGGGTAGTTTGTAAACCTTAATCCAGTGACACTTGCCAAGGTTGGTAAAACACATCAAATAGTCATGCGTGTTCGCAACGAACAGGGTTTCGATGAAGTCTTCGTCTTTGGTGGCCGCCGCCTGTTTGCCGCGTCCGCCGCGACGCTGCGCCTGATAGTCGGTGGTCGGCTGGGTTTTGATATAGCCGCCGTGGGTCAGGGTAACGACCATTTCGCGTTGCGGAATCAAGTCTTCATCGGCAATGTCGCCGCCGAACGGGTTGATTTCGCTGCGGCGTTCGTCGCCGAAATTGGTTTTGGTTTCTTCCAATTCTTCGCGGATGATTTGGGTGATGCGTTCCGGTTTCGCCAAAATGTCCAAATAGTCAATGATTTTTGCCATGATGTTTTTGTAGTCGCCGACAATTTCTTCTTGGTCGAGGCCGGTCAGGTTGCGCAGGCTCATGCGCAGGATGGCGTCAGCCTGGATTTCGCTCAGATAATAGCCTTGTTCCTGCAAGCCGAGGTTGGCAGGCAGGCCTTCGGGGCGCGCCATGCGCAGGTCGAGGTCAGTACGGCTCAGCATGTCTTCCACCAAGCCGCTGCGCCATGCACGGGAAAGCAGTTTTTCTTTGGCCTCGGGCGCGTCGGCGGATTCTTTAATCAACCGAATCATCTCGTCGATATTGGACAGGGCGACGGCTTTACCTTCGGCGATATGTCCTTCATGACGCGCTTTTTTCAGGCGGAACAGGGTGCGGCGGGTAACGACTTCGCGACGGTGGCGCAGGAATTCCGCCAAAATCTGTTTCAGGTTCAACAGGCGCGGCTGACCGTCAACCAAGGCGACCATGTTGATGCCGAAGCTGTCTTGAAGCTGGGTGAGTTTGTAGAGCTGGTTTAAAACGACTTCGGCGTTTTCGTTACGTTTCAATTCGATAACGACGCGCATACCGGATTTGTCGGATTCGTCGCGCAGGTCGGATACGCCTTCCAACGTTTTTTCGCGCACCAGTTCACCGATTTTTTCCACCAGCTTGGCTTTGTTCACCTGATACGGGATTTCATCGATGATGATGGCTTCGCGTTCACCGTTTTTGCCTATGGGTTCGATATGGGTTTTACCGCGCATGACGACGCGGCCGCGGCCGGTTTTATAGCCTTCGCGCACGCCGCTCAAGCCGTAGATGGTTGCGCCGGTCGGGAAATCGGGCGCTTGAAGGATGTTGATCAATTCGTCGATTTCGGTTTCGGGTTCGTCCAAAAGACGCAGACAGGCGTTGATGGTGTCGGTGAGATTGTGCGGCGGGATGTTGGTCGCCATACCGACGGCGATACCGGACGAGCCGTTGACCAACAGCGCGGGGAAGCGGGTCGGCAACACCAGCGGTTCGTGTTCGCTGCCGTCGTAGTTCGGGCCGAAATTGACGGTTTCTTCTTCGATGTCCGCCAGCATTTCATGGGCGATTTTCGCCATGCGGATTTCGGTATAACGCATGGCCGCGGCGCCGTCGCCGTCAACCGAACCGAAGTTACCCTGACCGTCGATTAAGACGTAGCGCATCGAAAAATCCTGCGCCATGCGCACGATGGTGTCGTAAACCGCGGAATCGCCGTGCGGATGGTATTTACCGATGACGTCGCCGACGATACGCGCCGATTTTTTGTAGGCGGCATTCCAGTTGTTTTTCAGCTCGTGCATGGCGTAAAGCACGCGGCGGTGCACCGGCTTCAAACCGTCGCGCACATCGGGCAGCGCGCGGCCGACAATCACGCTCATGGCGTAATCGAGATAGCTTTTGCGCATTTCGTCTTCAAGGCTGACGGGCAGGGTTTCGAGTGCGAATTTATGGTCGTTGCGGATAGTTGCGTCGGTCATGGTTGAATTTTATAAAAGAAATTTCGCCGAATTTTAACATAAATGTATAGGGGGTGTCCCAGACAAGCGGGGCAGCTGTCTTTTAAAGCGGGTTCATTCAACTTCCGCCACGGTAGTACGGCATCCCATCTCAAGAGAAATAAATTTCTAAGCTAATGAAACATTAAACAAATCACACCCTATCTACCCGTAATGGCCATCCCCGCTTTATCTTCCGTTCAACCATCCTACCGATTGTTTCCAAATAAAAATTGAAACTTTTACCTTACTATCGTCCATACGCTGCCGATGTTCACTCAAGCACGCCTAATTATTTGTAATGTTTGCTCTTTATATGCCAAAGGCCGTCTGAAAACATTCGGGATGGTTTTCAGACGGCCTTTAACCAACCCGGCAAGCCGGTTACTGGTACAAACGATAAACTTTCGCTATAATTCCGTTTTCATTATTTATTGCCGAACAACCGGACACATAAAAAATCGCGGCTGCTGAACCCGATTTTCGAAACAAAGTTAGAAAGTAGATAATGGACAATTTAGACCGAAGCCGCAGCCGTGCATGGCGGCGGCATCAGGCAAAACGACCCAGCCATCGCGTACACGGCAAAAACCTTTTTGAGGGCAAGCCTGAGAAAAAGTGGGATTTGATGTATTTCCGCAGGAATAAAGTCAAGCGCGCGCAAAAACTGGGCTTTGTTTACCCCTTCAGGCAGCATGAATTTGAAGCCGAATGGTTTGATTAACTTAAAAAACACATTTCGATTTCATCGAGATGATTTTCACGAGGCGGATATTTTTCCGCCTTTTTTAATTTCTATGAACGCACTTTTTATTTGCAGCCGCAACCAATGGCGCAGCCCCACTGCTGAGCTTGTGTTTCGCCGTTACCCGAATGTTCAAACCCGTTCCGCGGGCACAAGCCCCAATGCGCGGCGCACTGTTTCTGCTGCCGACATCGCATGGGCGGATAAGGTTTTTGTCATGGAGCAAAAGCACAAAAACCGCCTGTCGGCGCAGTTTCCCCGCGCTTTGCGGCACAAAGAAATCATCGTATTGGATATTCCCGATGATTACCGCTATATGGACGAAGATTTGATTGGGATATTGAAGGAAAGTGTCGAACATTATTTGCCCAAATAGCAAATATGTTGAAAACAAAAGGCCGTCTGAAACACGCGACATGGTTTTAACTTCGTTGAAACTGCGTTTTCAGACGGCCTTTTGCTGCGGAATTAAAAAAACGTGCCCGCCTTAACCAAACGTTGCGCGTAATACGGCTTGCTCAGGCTTTCGGTCTGCACCGTGCTGCCGGAACGGGGGGCGTGAAGGAATTTTCCGCCGCCCAAGTAAAGACCGACGTGCGAAATGCCCGAGCCGGAGGTGTTGAAAAATACCAAATCGCCGGTTTGCAGGTCGCGCGTGCTGATGGTGCGGCTGGCGGCGGCCATATCGCGCGAACTGCGCGGCAGGTTCACGCCGAGGGCATTTTTGTAAACATATTGGATCATGCCGCTGCAATCGAATCCGGTATCGGTGCTGCCGCCCCAGCGGTAGGGTGTGCCGACCAAATCCATGCTGTGCAGCATCAGTTCCTGCCCGCCGGCGGTGCGGTTGATGTGGCCGATGCGGATGTTTTTGGGCGTTTTGGCGGCAGCCTGTGGTTTATGTTTGGTTTTATGGCTGCCGGTTTTGATTTTTCCGCCGCTGCCGCCGCAGGCGGAGAGTCCGAATGCGGCGGCAGCCAGCAGCATGAGCAATGCTTTGTTCTTCATCATTCTTAATCGTTTATTCTTGTATTCAGGCCGTCTGAAGGCGCGGTTTCAACGAAGTGAAACTTACTCCTCCGGCCAAAATCGGTTTCAGACGGCCTCTCTGCCTTCTTCCGCCGCTTCGTAGGCTTCAACGATGCGCTGCACCAACGGATGACGCACCACGTCCTCGCTGGTAAAGGTGTGGAAATACAGCCCTTCCACATCGCGCAGTTTTTCCTTGGCGTCCTTCAGGCCGGATTTGATGTTTTTCGGCAAGTCGATTTGGCTCAAATCGCCCGTGATGACGGCTTTGGCACCGAAGCCTATGCGGGTCAGGAACATTTTCATTTGTTCGGGCGTGGTGTTTTGCGCCTCGTCCAGAATCACATACGCGCCGTTAAGCGTGCGGCCGCGCATATAGGCCAATGGGGCAATTTCTATCAGGCCTTTTTCCAACAGTTTGGTAACGCGGTCGAAACCCATCAAATCGTACAGCGCGTCATACAGCGGGCGCAGGTAGGGATCGACTTTCTGCGTCAGGTCGCCGGGCAGGAAGCCCAATTTTTCGCCTGCCTCGACTGCGGGGCGCACCAGCACGATGCGTTCGATTTGGTGTTTTTCCATCGCATCGACTGCGGCGGCCACCGCCAGATAGGTTTTACCCGTACCTGCAGGGCCCAGACCGAACACGATGTCGTGGTTCAGCAAGGCGCGGATGTAGCCGTTTTGGCGCGGGGTGCGCCCGCCTATGCTGCCGCGTTTGGTTTGCAGGTAATACTGTTTGTCCTGCCGCTGTTCGGTGTGTTCCGCATCGGCCGTTTTTGCCGCCACGGCTGCCAACTGGATGTCGTCCTCGTTCAAATCCCGGCCCTCGGCCAGCCCCGCCAATTCAATCAGCGCACGGCGGCCTGCGTGGGCATAATTTCCGATAAAGGTAAAACGTTCGAAACGGCGGCTGATTTGGATGTCCAAGGCTTTGCCCAATGTGGCCAGATGGGCATCGAGCGGCCCCGTCAGGCGTTGCAGGACGGTGTTGTCCATGTCTTCGAATTGCAGGTGTACGGTGTGGGTCATAACAATCGTGAAAAATCGGTTAGCGGAAAACGACGGCAAATATGGACTGTTTAGGCAGGAAAATCAAGCGGCGAAACCCTTCAATCCATATTTTTAAAACCAATTTATAACGATAATGCCTTTCATTTATTTAAGTTTGATATTAACATTCGCTTTTTTCAAGCAGCCTACCCTGCCAAATCAATCAGAAAAACAGGAGAATACAAGAGATGAGTTTTCATAAAATACCTGCTTCATGCCGTCTGAAACCATTATTTCTCATGATTAGCATCTTAGGCGGCATAACCCCTGCCGCATGGGCGGAAGGAGACGGCACGACGACAGAAGAAGGGAAATTGGCAGATGTTCAGGTCATCGGCATCCGCGACCGCGACAGAAGCGGCCGCAGTCAAGTCTACACCCGCGACATCAGCAACCTGTACAAAGGAAAACAGGAAATCGAAACCTACCGCGGCAGCAGCGTAGCCGATTTAATCGGCGGCATGGCGGGAGTTTACAGCGGCGACGCGCGCAACAGCGGCGCGCTCGATCCCAACATACGCGGCATTCAGGGCGAAGGCAAAGTGCCGGTAACGGTAGACGGTACGGAACAGGCAATCAGCGTATGGCGAGGCTTTGAAGGCATATCCAACCGCAACTACATCGACCCGAACCTTATCAGCAGCGTGTATGTGGAAAAAGGCGCATCGGCAAACCGCGACATCCGCACCGGCATCGGCGGTTCGGTCAGCATGAAAACGCTGGAAATCGACGACGTCGTGCCGAAAGATCAAACATTCGGCATGGAAGTCAAAATGGAAACCGGCAACAATACCATCAAACAGCGGGAATACGCCCACGCCGAAACTTGGGGTACGGACTACCGCCGCTATCCCAAACCCTATTCTTTCGACCGCATGGAATGGGCGATTATGCTGGATGACAGCGACCGTCAAAAACAACGCTTCGGCAGGCAAGGAAAATTATTTAAAGACAACGCCTTCCGCATTTCAGCCGGTATGCGCGGCGAAGTGTTTGACGGCTTGATTGCCTACGCATGGCGCGACAAGGGCAATTACTTTGCCGGCAGCAAGGGCGCGGAACGCTACGGCTACATCTCCGACGCCAGCTCCATGACCGAAGAAGAATTTACCAAAAAAGTTACGGATATTCAGGAATATACCGCCAATGTCGGTACGTATTACCATCCGTCCGGCGAAGTGGCCAACACATCCCTGAATATGCGTTCGTGGCTGGGCAAAGGCACGTTCAAACTGCCCGACAACCAAAAAATACAGCTCGGCATACGCCATACCAACACCCGTTTCGGCGAAATCATGCCGTACAGCATCCTCTTCGGCAACATCGGCGGAAGCAAACTCAAACCCGACGGTTCGGCCGAAACCGACATGAGCAAGCTCACCAAAGGCACGCTGATGGCGGAATGGCCGCAGGCATGGGTAAAACAGACCGCCGTCAATCTCGATTACACATGGAAACCCGAAAACAGCCGCTGGATAGATTTGAAGGCGGGGATTTGGGGCACGCTCAACGATTCGCAAACCAATTCCACGGGCGGCTATCCTGCATCGACCCTATTCCTCGACAAAGCATTCAACGACAAATACGCCGAAGACTGGTATTACAAAGGCAAAGAGCCAGAATGGGACAAACTGCCGCCCAACACCAACAACCGTTTTACCGTCTTCAACGCTGCCGCCTACCGCGCCAAAAACAACCGCTTGGGCATCAATTTGTCCAACCGCATGAAGCTGGCCGATACACTCGAACTGACCCTGACGGGCGATTACCAACGCGAAAAACTCAAAGGCAGCAGCGACACCAGCTGGATACTCGCCCTGCCGCACGACGAATACCGCAAACTGGTGTGGGACGACCCCGAAACCACCTTAAACTCCAACTTCGCCATGACCATGCCGCGTCAAGGAAAACGCAATGAATGGAATGTCGGCTTCAACTTCAAATACGAACCGACGCCGTGGCTGACCCTGAACGCCGGCGGCCGCTATACCGACTACCGCATGACCGATACCTTCGTCCGCGATTATCTGTCTAAACACCGCGACCGCTTGGAAACCGAAGGCGAATTTAACGTATTGTCTGAAAACAGCCGCAATATCGCCGCCATCGGCAGCAGACTGGCCACTCCGGAAGAATACCGTGCCCGCATGGATTTGAAAGCCAGATATGGAGCCGCATTGAAAGCCTATGAAGAAAGCCCCGAAGTGGTGCGTACGCAAGCGGCATGGGACGCATACGACCAAAAATTTTGGGCATGGATAAACACCCTGCCCGTACCCGATTACGCCTGGGCGTTGGAAAATATGCCCGAAGAAACGGAAAGGCGGAACAGCGGCTACCCTGATTTCATCCCATGGCCGCAAGAGCTGACCGATTTAAGCGAAGAATACAACAATTCAGCCACACTGCCCGCCAATATAGAACAGGGCTATATGCCGCTTACCGACTGCACGACAGACCCTGCGGCAGGAAACTGCATTTATTGGAAAAACGGCGAAAACCCCGTTTCAGACGGCCGTCTGAAACAATTTGCCGAAAAAGGCATCAATCAAGCCACCGGAGAAGTCGAAAACAAATACCAAGGCGGCACATTAATCGGTGCAAAAAGCCCCGTTGCCGAATACCGGCACCTGACCGAAGAAGAACTGCGCAACTCATGGAAAAAAAGCGGCCACGCCTTCGCCCCCATGTTCTCCGCCACCGTCAAACTCGGCGACCACACCCGCCTGTTTGCCCGTTACACCGAATTCAAACGCTTCCCCAGCATGTATGAAGGCACATTCGGTTTCGGCAACCACAGCATCGCCAAACTGTTCAGCATCCCCTTCGACCGCACCCGCTACCCGCTCAAACCCGAACATGCCAAGAATTGGGAAATTTCCCTCAGCCACAACTTCACCCGCCTGTTGCCCAAAATGCGCTATGCGGACGTTCGCCTGACCTACTTCCACAACAAAACCCGCAACGTCATCGACCGCAACTATACCACCTGGCAAATCAGCAATTACGACAAACAAGTCATCAGCGGCTTAGAGCTGCAAACCCGCTTCGACAACGGCCGTGTCTTCGTCGACTTGGGCGTGGTACGCAACATGAAAAACGAAGTCTGCGACCACCGCGCCATCGAACAGCAATATGATGTAGAAATGTTTGTCCAAAAAGGACGCACTTTCCCCGTGCCTTACTGCCAAAACGGCGGCCTCACCGGCGGCTGGCTGATCAACCGCATCCAGCCGCGCTGGTCGGTCGTTGCCAACCTCGGCGGCAGGTTCCTAAACGAAAAACTCGAAATCGGTTCGCGCCTGACCTTCCACAGCCGCGTTGAAGACAAACAACAGCCCTCCGCCCGCTGGCGCGAATACTACCTGCAACGTGACGGCGCAAACAGCAAAGCTTTCAACAGCGACAACGGCAACGCCAACTGGCAGCCCGTTACCGTGGTCGATGCCTATGTGCGCTACAAATTCAACAAACATTTCAGCGCGGAGCTGACGGGCAGCAACCTGACCGACCGCTATTACCTCGACCCCATGAGCCGTTCCTATATGCCCGCCCCGGGCCGCACCCTGCGCATCGGTTTGACGGGGAAATGGTAACCGCGCAATGCGCCGAAACACACGGAGGCCGTCTGAAAACACACTTTCAGACGGCCTCCTTTACAAACCCCGCGCCAAACGACAAAATCCTGCCTTTCCATACCAACCATAGCCCATCGGACAACCCCTGCCCGTTGCCGTCCGGAGAAGCCTCATGACCACCCCCGTTACCGCCGTTATCGCCTTCGGCAGCAACCTCGGCGAAAGCACCGACACCATACGCCTCGCCGCCGAACACCTGTCCCGACACCCCGGCATCGCCTCGCTCCGCCTGTCGCCGCTGTACCGCACCGCACCCGTCGGCTATACCGACCAACCCGACTTCGTCAATGCCGCTGCCCTAATCGAAACCACGCTGGACGCATACACCCTGCTCTCCTTACTACACACCGTCGAACAAGATGCCGGGCGAGAACGCAGCTTCCGTAACGCCCCGCGCACCTTAGACTTAGACATCATCGACTACGGCGGCCAAACAAAAGACGACCCTGCCCTCACCCTGCCCCACCCCCGCGCCCACCTGCGCGCCTTCGTCATGCGCCCGCTGGCCGACATCGCACCCGACTACCCGCTGCCCGGACACGGCAACGCGCGCGATCTGGCAGAATCCTTGGGAACGGACGGCATCACACCGCTTACAGAGGCCGTCTGAAAACAAAAATCCAAACAAACAAACGGCTTGGTCGCCAAGCGGCAAAAACGTATAATCGCGCCATCCCCAAAACGCGCCGCATCCGGCCAACCACAAATACCGGGAAAACATATGAACTACCAATACATCGTCGTCGAAGGCTCGATCGGCAGCGGCAAATCCGCCCTTGCCCGCAAGCTGGCCGAATATTTCGACGCCCTCTACCTGACGGAAAGCCCCGAAAACAACCCCTTCCTCGACCTGTTCTACCAAAACGCCGCCAACCACGGCCTGGCGACAGAACTGCATTTCCTGATGCGCCGCGCCAAAGCCATCGACATCATCAACACCGAAGAAACACGCAACGGCCGCGTAGTGGCCGACTTCCTGTTGGAAAAAGACCAAATCTTCGTCCCCGTCGTCTTGGATGACAACCAACCGGCAAACGAACAAAACCTGTTTTGGGAAATCAAACACAAAGTCATGCCCGACAAGATACCATCGCCCGACCTCGTCATCTACCTGCAAACCGGCAACGAAGTGGCACAAAAGCGTTTGGTTTCCCGCAACGGCGTCGGCGCGCTGAACCTATTCCCGTCGGGCTACCTGAACCAAATCCACGAAGAATACCGCCGCTTCTTCCACCTTTACGACAACGCCCCGCTGCTGATTGCCAACAACGATGACATGGACTTCACAGACAACGACGACCATTTCGAACTGCTGCTGCGCACCATCAGCCATATGCAGGGCAGCCGCTACTACCTCAACCTGAAAGACAATTAAAACAACATGATTACCGTAAACACACTGAATAAAATGAAGGCCGAAGGCGAAAAAATCGCCATGCTCACCGCCTACGAAGCCAGCTTTGCCGCCCTGATGGACGAAGCGGGCGTGGACGTACTCCTGGTGGGCGACTCCCTGGGCATGACCGTCCAAGGACGCGATTCCACCCTGCCCGTCAGCCTAAACGACATGTGCTACCACACCGCCGCCGTCGCACGCGGCAGCAAAAACGCCATGATTGTGGCCGACCTGCCCTTCGGCGCATACCAGCAAAGCAAAGAACAGGCCTTCGCCGCCGCCGCCGAACTGATGGCCGCAGGCGCGCATATGGTCAAACTCGAAGGCGGTGTCTGGATGGCCGAAACCACCGAATTCCTGCAACTGCGCGGCATCCCCGTCTGCGCCCACATCGGCCTCACCCCCCAGTCCGTCCATGCCTTCGGCGGCTACAAAGTCCAAGGCAAAGGCGACAAAGCGCAAGCCCTGCTCAACGACGCCGTTGCCCACGAAAAAGCCGGCGCCGCCATCGTCCTGATGGAATGCGTGCCTGCCGAATTGGGCAAGCGGGTAACACAAACCGTCTCATGCCCCACCATCGGCATAGGCGCGGGCGTCGATTGCGACGGACAGGTTTTGGTCATGCACGACATGCTCGGCATCTTCCCCGGCAAAACCGCCAAATTCGTCAAAAACTTCATGACCGGCCGGCCCGACATCCAATCCGCCGTCAGAGCCTATGTAGAAGCAGTCAAAAACAAAACCTTCCCCGCGGCCGAACACAGCTTCCTCTAAACACTTTCAGACGGCCTCATCCCCTCAAGAGGCCGTCTGAAAACATAAAAACACACCAACCACGCAAACATCATGCCCGAACTGCCCGAAGTCGAAACTACCCTGCGCGGCATCGCGCCCCACATCACCGGCAAAACCATCGTCCGCACCACCGTCCGCCAAGCAAAACTGCGCCACCCCGTCCCGCCCGATTTGGATGGCACCCTCAACGGCGAAACCGTCCTGCGCTGCACACGGCGCGCCAAATACCTGCTCGTCCATCTTCCCCAAGGCATCCTGCTCATCCACCTCGGCATGTCCGGCAGCCTGCGTATATTTACCTCCGGCAACATCCCCGACGCAGGAAAACACGACCATGTCGAAATAGAATTTTCAGACGGCACCTTACTGCGCTACCACGACCCGCGCCGTTTCGGCATCGTCTCATGGTATCCCGGCCCGGAAGAAACCCACCCCCTGCTGCAAAACCTCGCACCCGAACCGCTGAGCAACGGCTTTACCGCCGACTACCTCCACAATGCCCTGAAAAAACGCCGCAGCCCGATAAAAAGCGTATTGATGGACAACAAAACCGTCGTCGGCGTAGGCAACATCTACGCCAACGAAAGCCTGTTTGCCGCCGGCATTGCCCCAAACCGCCCCGCCATGCAAATCAGCCGCAAAGAAGCGGCGGCACTGGTACACCACATCCGCGAAACCCTGCGCCGCGCCATCGAAAAAGGCGGCAGCACCCTGCGCGACTTCGTCGACAGCGAAGGCAAAAGCGGCTATTTCCAACAAGAATACAAAGTCTACGGCCGCCAAGGCCAACCCTGCCTGCAATGCGGCGGCGGCATCGAAAAGACCGTCATCGGCCAACGCGGCACATTCTACTGTCCTAACTGCCAGCACTAAGCCCATTGACTGGCCGCAAAACAAAACACACAGCCTTTTTGCGGCTGTGTGTTTTGTTTCAAACATAGGCCGATACGGCCTCCATCGACCAGCCGTCAGGCATTCAGTACCAAAACCGCCTCGGCTTCCACCTGAACGCCCTTCGGCAAAGCGGCCACACCGACCGCCGCACGCGCAGGGAACGGCTGAGAGAAATATTCGGCCATCACTTCATTGAACACGGCAAAATTGCCCAAATCCGTCAGATAAGCATTCAACTTGACCACATCGTCCAGCGAACCGCCGGCAGCCTCCGCCACGGCACGCAGATTTTTAAAAACCTGATGCGCCTCGGCACGGAAATCACCGCCGCCGACCACCTCCATCGTTGCCGGGTCGAGCGGAATCTGACCGCTCAAATACACAGTATCCCTCGCCCTGACGGCCTGACTGTACGCACCAATCGCCGAAGGTGCCTGATCACTGTGAATAATCGTTTTACTCATAAAAAACTCCTTTCGCAAAAAGGCAATTATAATCACATTTTTTAACCATCACCGCTAAAAGCACCCTGAGGCCGTCTGAAAATCCGCCCGAACCGTGCAGACCGCAACAGCACCCTCAAAACGCCGCAGTCAAAGAACGGTTCGAATACCCCAAAACCGCCCTCCCTCCGGAAACGGATACCTTTCAGACGGCCTCCCCTTACATACGGAAACACACCTTCAAATGTCAAAGCACACGCCCGCCGTCCCACCTCACATTCCAGACGCGGCACCGGCCGTCTGAAAATACAGGCACAGCAAAAATGTGAAGGCATAATGAAAACGGTATAATCCAAACCGGTTCGATTAACAGCAAACAGGCCGTCTGAAAAAGGAAAAAACATGTTGGATCAGCCCATACCGAAAATCTTCCTCTTCGTCCCAGCCACCCAGCCCGACCGCATCCCCAAAGCCTTCGGCATCGGTGCCGACGAAGTCATTGCCGACTGGGAAGACTCCGTCTCGCCTGCCAACAAAGCACAAGCCAGAACCAACATCGCCGACTACTGCGCTACTGCAAACGCCCGTCCGATTTGGCTCCGCATCAACTCCGCAAACAGCACCCATTTCGCCGACGACCTCGCCGCCCTGCAAAACCTGCCGGCGGTAAAAGGCATCATCCTGCCGAAAGCCGAACGCCCGGCCGACATCACCTCACTCTACCAAAGCAGCGGCAAACCCGTCATCGCCGTCCTCGAAACGGCTTTGGGCATACTCAACCTGCCCCAACTGGCCTTCGCCCACGGCCTGCACGCCCTCTCCTACGGCTGCCTCGACCTGTCCAACAACTTAGGCATCCAAATCGGCACGGCGGCGGCGGACGTATTTTTCAACCGACTGCGCACCGACCTCCTCCTCCACAGCCACCTCAACAGCCTGCACCCGCCAATTGAAACCGTATTCCCCGATTTTTCCGACAACGAAGGCCTGCGCTCATTTACCGCCTTCTGGCGCGACATGGGCTTCGGCGGCATGCTCTGCATCCACCCAAAACAAGTAGCCGTTACCAAACTAATGTTGCGCCCCTCGGCAGAAACACTCGAATTTGCCGAAAAAGTTTTAACCGAATACGAACAAAACGGCTTACCGGTATTCCAAATAGACGGACAAATGGTCGACATCCCGGTTATCGAACGGGCAAAAAAACTACTGGGCAGGACATAACCCGCATATGGCAAAAGGCCGTCTGAACAGACGGCCTTTTAACAACTGGATTGATGAGAATCTTGCCAACGAATAAAACAAAAATCATGGGACTGACATAGAAAATTGATTAAATTTTCACTATAAAGCCATTTCCAAATACTAAAAATACTCGGCTTTATACTAAAGCCAATGTAGGTTATCAGACACCCCCAAATATACCCTCACTTTTTCGCTTTACTCAATTGCACGGCAATGGGTGGAATTAGACAATTAGGAAGGGGCAAGCAGGATGGCAATCGGCCTGTAAGCCCCGTAGCTATTGGATTTGGTTTATGGCGTTGGATGGTATTAGACAAAAAAATAACTGCCCGAAAGCAGTTAGATTTTACAGTGCGGTGCGACGGAGAGACGCAAACTAGGATTTTAATAGACTGTTTATTAAACATTTTATTTTTACAATACCTAAACATACCCCCAATTTACACAAGTCAAAATTTTAGGCAGGGGTTTTGTTGCTCCCATGATACGCGGGCAGGCGGGGGTTGTCATGAGAATTTGA
>NZ_JBQCVA010000047.1:0-17544 GCF_051962715.1 Neisseria sp. P0008.S010 | reverse complement strand
TGCCAATCAATCACCTGATCCAACTTCAATAGTGGGAAGCGGTCGATGTGTTTGGCAATCATGGCTTGTGCGGTTTGTTGGAAGAAGGTGCTCATGAGAAATCCCCTAAATGTCTTGATGGGAATTTAGGAGATTTTGCAAAGGTCTCAGGCCGTCTGAAAACGGGATTGGCAAAAAAATCCCTGTTTTCAGACGGCCTCTTGCCTATGGATGCGGTGCAATCAGTCGTGCACTTTCAGCAGTTCCACTTCAAACACCAGCGTGGCGTTCGGCGGAATCACGCCGCGTGCGCCGCGTGCGCCGTAGCCCATTTCCGGCGGGATGGTCAGTTTGCGTTTGCCGCCTTCGCGCATGCCGCCGAAGCCTTCGTCCCAGCCGCGTATCACTTGTCCGACGCCCAGCGTGATGGTCAGCGGCTGGCGGCGGTCGAGGCTGGAATCGAATTTGGTGCCGTCGGTCAGGTAGCCGCTGTAATGTACGGTGATTTCCTTGCCTTTCTCGGCGGTTTTACCGCTGCCGGTTTCAATATCTTCAATAATCAGGGTCATGATGCTTCCTTTCTTGTCAGTGGAAAAATAAGGCTTTCAGGCTGTCTGAAAACAGGTTTTTGCCGAATGAAAGCCGTCCGGCAAAGCGTTGGTGCTTTTTCAGACGGCCTTTTGCGTCAGACGACGGCGTTCAGGTAGGAGAGGGCGATAAAGCGTTTTTCGCTGTCGATTTCGGCAATTTTGAGTTTGACCGTGGTACGCGGCGGCAGTTCGGGCGGGATGCCGGTCGCGCGGACGACCAACGGCAGGCCGTCAATACGGACAAGGTCTTCTTTCAAGATTTGCGCCTGCGTTTCAACGGCGTTTTGCTGCTCCAGCCAGACAAGGCTCCAATAGCTTTCCAAGTCGCGCTGGAAATCCTGATAGGCGGTGTAGGCGGATTCGAAGTTGCCGACTTCGGCAAACAGGCCGGGATCGCCGTTTTTAAAGCGGGCTTCGGCGGCGGGGTCGATCAGGCTGATGAGTTGTTTTTGGTTGACATAGTCGGCGGCGCGGCGCAGGGGCGAGGTAAACCAGCCGTAGTGCTGCACGCCCATGCCGATGTGCGGTTCGGATTTGGTGCTCATCCGTACTTTGCCCAAAGCCGGTTGGACGCGGAACAGGCCGGGCAGGTCGTTGTCGTGCAGCATTTCCGCCCAGGTGCTGTTGGCCAGAATCATCATTTCGCTCACCAGTGTGTCGATGGGCGAGCCGCGTTCGCGCCTGCTGATTTGCACTTGGCCGTCTGAAAGCAGTTCGATGCCGTAGTCGTATTGCGGCGGCCGGTCGGGTTCGTATTTGCCGCGCTGTTTTTGCAATTCGACGGCCAGGCGGTAGAACCAGGCCAAGTCGTTGTGGTGCGGGAAGGCGTTGCCGCCCTCCAGGCCGGTTTCGCGGTTGAAGTGCGGTTCTATGGTTTGGATGCGCAAGTTGTCGGCAATGGCGACGCGCTCGATTTTGCATTCGGGCTTGCCCACGCGCCACTCGGCATCGACGTCGAAATAGATGCTGACGGCAGGCTGTGTTTTGCCTTCGTCCAGGCTGAAGGCCGCAACCCATTCGTCGGGCAGCATGGTGATTTTGCCACCGGGGAAATAGGCGGTGCTTTGGCGTTGGAAGATGATTTTTTCCATGGCGTCGCCGGCCTGCACGGCCAGCGCGGGGGCGGCGATGTGGATGCCGATTCGGCGGCCGCCGTCCGGCAGGTTTTGCACGGAAAGCGCGTCGTCCACTTCGGTGGTGGAGTCGTCGTCGATGGAAAAGGCGGCGATGCCTTCGGCCTGCGGTAGGTCGGCGGTGTCGGGAACGGGCGGTGCGGCGCACTCCCGCGGGAAATGCCGCAGTTTGAAGCCGTCGAGCAGGTATTGCGGCAGGGATTGGATGCCGTCTGTTTGCTTCGCCAGTTCGTAAAACGAGAGTTTCAGGCTGTCGGCGGCTTTGGCAAAGGCTTTGTAGGTCAGCGACTGTTTGTCCGGCATGTGGAGGATGGCCGGCAGGTCGGCGGCGATTTCGGGTGGCAGTTCCCCGTTTTTCAGACGGCCTGTCCATTCCTCCATCAGGGCTTCCTGTTGTTTTTTGCGCTCGATGGCGGCCAGTGCCTGTTTCAGGGTTTCTTCCGGCGCGGCTTTGAAGACGCCTTTGGCTTTTTTATAGAAGTACATCGGCGCGGCGTAGAGGGCGATCAGTGTCGCGGCGAGTTCGGTTTTGGACGGGGCATGTCCGAAATATTCTTCGGCGGCGGCGGCGGCGGTGAACTCTTCTTCGCCGCAGGTTTCCCACAGCAGGTCGGTGTCGATTTCGGCGGCTTCGTTTTGCGCTTTTTCGAGAAAGGCGGCCATGTCGCCGTCAAACTCGGCAAAAACGTTGGCGGCTTTGACTTTGGTGCGCTTGCCGTGCTGAGTGTCGGCCTGATAGGTGGAGTCGTTTTTCTGGATGACGGCGGCCACTTTGAATTGGCCGGATTCTTCGTAAAATATGTTCATGGTCGGGGGAGGGCTTTAAAACGGGATAAAGGCCGTCTGAAAAGGTTTTTCAGACGGCCTGGGAAATGGGCGGCACTTAGTCGGCAAACTGTTTTTTCATCCGTTCGCGGCGTTCCTGCGCTTCAACGGACAGGGTGGCGGTCGGGCGCGCCAGCAGGCGTTTGAGGCCGATGGGCTCGCCCGTGTCTTGGCAGTAGCCGTATTCGCCTTCGTCTATCAGGCGGATGGTGGCTTGGATTTTACCCAGCAGTTTGCGTTCGCGGTCGCGGGTGCGCAGTTCGAGCGCGTATTCTTCTTCCTGTGTGGCGCGGTCGGCCGGATCGGGAGCCGTTTCGTGCTTTTTCAGCTCGATGGCGGTGTTGGACGCGTTTTCAATCAGTTCGTCCTGTTGTTTGACCAGCAACTCGCGGAAAAACGCCAGCTGGTCTTCATTCATGTATTCTTCTTCCGGACCGTTCCAGTTGATGATGTCTTGTTCGGTCAGTTTGGCCATAACGGTTCCTCTTTTGGTTTTATGTTTTATGGTCTGAAATCGCCGCGCCGCAAAATCGGCTGCCGCAGGATTCGGTACAGATGGATTTCCGGCTTCCAATTGCTTGTAATGACTTCGGTTTTCGTCATAAACAGCCGCATCCGCGCCAAATGAGAGGCGGCATCATAGCATGATTTGCCGATTTAACCTTTATTTTTCATTTTATTACATTTTTTAATCATAGGCGTTGCCGCATTACCAAATCAGCCATAAGTTCAGCCTGCCGGTCAGTGCGGGCAGGGCTTGCGTCAGCCAGAGCCAAAGCAGCACCGACGGCGGCAGGGCAGAAAGTTTGCGCGGCAGGTGCAGGCCGGAAAACGGG
This sequence comes from Neisseria sp. P0008.S010, assembly GCF_051962715.1. Taxonomy (NCBI): domain Bacteria; kingdom Pseudomonadati; phylum Pseudomonadota; class Betaproteobacteria; order Neisseriales; family Neisseriaceae; genus Neisseria; species Neisseria sp. P0008.S010. Next base: position 14,181 of record NZ_JBQCVA010000047.1, on the reverse strand, counting down.
CGGCATATGGGACGGCAGATGCGGTTTAGGCTGTCGGCCAAAGCATCGTTTTCCGTCTGCCTCAGGGCGTGGAGGAGCAGGCAGCAGAGCAGGGCGTATGCCGCCGCTTCGGAAAAAGCCAGTACGGCAAACAGCCAGGCGGCGGCAAAGCCTTTGCCGCCGGAGAACAAGGTTTCGTTGTTCAGCCATAACAGGGCGGTACAGGCGGCATAATCGACGGCCGCTGCGGCCAGCAGGCAGGCACCGTCCCAACGGTGCAGCGGCGGGACGACCCGGCGCAGCGGTTCAACCAGGAAGTCGGTGGTACGGCGGCACAGCCGCAAGAGCGGATGGGAATGCGGCAGCTTTGCGGCCTGAAGCAGAAACCTTATCCAGCACAAGGTGGCAAACAGGCAGGCGGCCAGCAATACCGCGCGAACCCACATGTTCAGACGGCCTCAAACTGTTTGGCCAACTCCCGCGAACGGTTGACGCACGCTGCCACGCCTTTTACGACGGTTTCGGCAACTTGCCCGGCCTTGAAGGTTTCGATGGCCTCGTGGGTGGTTCCGCCTTTGGAGGTAACGTTTTGCTGCAATACGGCGAAATCCTCTCCCGTCTGCTCGGCCAGCGCGACGGCTCCCTTGAAGGTTGCCAAACTCAGCCTGTGCGCCTCTTTTTCGCCGAAACCCTGCTGTCGGGCCGCCTGTTTCAGCGCATCCAGCAGATAAAACACATAGGCCGGCCCGCTGCCGCTGATGCCGGTAATATCGTGCAGCCGCTCTTCGCCGTCGAGCCATACGGTGATGCCGACCGCACGCATAATGCTGTCTGCCACGGCTTTGTCTTGGTCGGAAACACTGTCGTCGGCAAACATCCCCGACACCCCAAAACCGATTTTTGCCGGCGTATTCGGCATCACGCGGACAATGCGGCGCGTTCCGCCCAGATAGCGGCTTAAGGTGGCGATACTCAATCCGGCGGCGACGGACAATACCAGCGCGCCGTTGGTTTGCACGCCTTGGCAGGCGGCCTGCATGTCCTGCGGTTTGACCGCCAATACCAGCACGTCGTCCGCTGCCAGTTCGGGGAGTTTTTCAGATACGGACACGCCCAACTCCTCTGCCAGACGTTCGCGTTTTTCTTTACCTCGGTTGGCAATGTGCACCCGATGGCCGCCCTGCCTGACCAATCCGCCCGCAATCGCGGCAGCCATATTGCCGCCACCCAAGAAATAGATGTTCATTTTGCAACCCTCCTATCCTGTCCTATTCATGAGGCCGTCTGAAAAACATTTTCAGACGGCCTCATCACGATTTATTTGTTGTAATCCCGTCGGCCGAAAATCGCACTGCCGATGCGGACGTGGGTTGCACCGCATGCGACGGCAATCTCCATATCGCCCGACATACCCATAGACAATACGTCCGCCGCCACGCCTGCCGCATTCAATTCCGCCAACAGCGCCCGCATCCGGCCGAATGCTTCGCGCAGTTCCGCCTCGCCGGCATCGGCTTTCGCCACGCACATCAACCCGCGCATTTTGAGGTTCGGCAGCTTTGCCACTTCGCAGGCCAGCGCAACCGCCTCATCCGGTGCGACACCGTGTTTGGTCGCCTCGCCCGCAATGTTCACTTCGATGCACACCTGTAGCGGCGGCATTTCAGACGGCCTCTGCGCGCTCAAACGTTGGGCGGTTTTCAGACGGCCTATGGTATGCACCCAGTGGGCGCGTTCGGCCACGAATTTGGTTTTATTCGACTGCACGTCGCCGATGATGTGCCACACGATGTCGGACAAATCGGCCAAATCCTCGGTTTTTTCATACCATTCCTGAATATAGTTTTCGCCGAAATCGCGCTGTCCGGCGGCATACACTTCGCGGATGTCGCCGGCGGGAAAGGTTTTACCCACCGCCACCAGCCGCACGCTTTCAGACGGCCTGCCTGCCTCGGCGGCGGCACGGGCAATGTCCGAACATACATTTCGGTAATTCTGTTGCAGGGTTGTCATCTTAACTGCCTGTTATTCGTGATTTTTTAAAAAATACGCAGATTTACATGGAATAAAGCGTTATTCTTATTTAAAATACCATGTTATTTTTTGCAAGAAATTGTAACGTAAAAAGACAAAGGCCACATTATGCAAATTACCGACTTACTCGCGTTCGGCGTGAAAAACAAAGCATCCGACTTACACCTCTCTGCCGGTCTGCCTCCGATGATCCGCGTACACGGCGACGTTCGCCGCATCAACCTGCCCGAAATGAATGCCGAAGAAGTCGGTCATATGATTACCTCGGTGATGAATGACCTGCAACGTAAAAATTACCAGCAAAATCTGGAAACCGACTTTTCCTTCGAACTGCCCAACGTGGCCCGTTTCCGTGTGAACGCGTTCAACACCAACCGCGGCCCGGCCGCCGTATTCCGTACCATTCCGAGCAAAGTGCTGACGCTGGAAGACCTGAAGGCTCCGCGCATCTTCCAAAAAATCTCCGAAAACCCGCGCGGCCTGGTGTTGGTAACCGGTCCGACCGGCTCGGGTAAGTCGACCACTTTGGCGGCGATGATCAACTACATCAACGAAACCCAATCATCCCACATCCTGACCATCGAAGACCCGATCGAGTTCGTGCACGAGAGTAAAAAATGTCTGATCAACCAGCGTGAGCTGCATGAACATACCCACAGCTTCGCCAACGCTCTGCGTTCTGCCCTTCGTGAAGACCCGGACGTGATTCTGGTGGGCGAGATGCGTGACCCGGAAACCATCGGCCTCGCACTGACCGCCGCCGAAACCGGCCACTTGGTATTCGGTACGCTGCACACCACCGGCGCGGCTAAAACCGTGGACCGTATCGTCGACGTATTCCCGGCCGGCGAAAAAGAAATGGTGCGTTCGATGCTGTCCGAATCCCTGCGCGCGGTCATTTCGCAAACCCTGCTGAAGACGCGCGACGGACAAGGCCGTGTCGCCGCCCATGAAATCCTGATTTCCACCGCTGCCGTGCGCAACCTGATCCGCGAAAACAAAATCGCCCAAATCGGTTCCGCCCTGCAAACCGGCCAATCTCATGGTATGCAAACCCTCGACCAATCGCTGCAGGCCTTGGTGCGCACCGGCGTCATTTCCCAAGAAACCGCCCGCGCCAAAGCGCAAAATGCCGACTTTATGTAATTCACGGATGGAGAACCATCATGAGCGAAATCCAAAATTTGAACAACCTGCTGAACGAAATTGTGGCGGATCACTCTTCTGGTGAAAATCCGCATCTGAGTAAGGGTAGTCCGGCAGAAATCGGTAAACATCTGCACCCACTTTTGGCACGAATGTGCGAGGAAGCGGAAAAACGTGGTGCTTCGGATATCTTTATCAGCTCCGGCTTCCCGCCTTCGATTAAAATTGATGGTAATTTGATTCCTGTACCGCTGCCCGCATTAACCGCCATCGATACGGAAAAAATTGTTGCCTCCACCATGAATGAGCAGCAACAGACTGATTTTGCCAACCAATTGGAAATCAACTACTCCGTCCAGTCCAAAGGCAATGTGCGTTACCGTGTCAACGCCTATCACGAACAAGGCCGCTGCGGGCTTGTGATGCGCCGCATCAATACCGAGATCCCTTCGGTGGAAGACCTGGCCCTGCCGTTGAAACTGAAAGAGTTGGTCATGCAGAAACGCGGCCTGCTGATTTTGGCCGGCGCGACCGGTTCGGGTAAATCCACTTCGATGGCGGCCATGCTTGACCACCGCAACCGCAACTTGGCCGGCCACATCATTACCATCGAAGACCCGATCGAATACCTGCACGTTCCGCGCCGTTCTATTATTACCCAGCGCGAAATCGGCATCGATACCGCCAGCTGGGAAGTTGCCGTGCAAAGCGCGATGCGTCAGGCACCGGATGTAGTCTGTGTGGGTGAGGTTCGATCGGTAGAAAGTATGGAATATGCACTGCAGCTGGCACAAACCGGCCACCTATGTATCTTCACCATCCACGCCACCACGGCCAACCAAACCATCGAACGTATTATGAACCTGTATCCCGAAGAGCGGCATAAACAGGTATTGATAGATTTGGCGATGAACCTGGTGGGCATTATCGGCCAACGTCTTGTTGTGAAAAAAGGCGGTAAAGGGCGTACTGCCATTGTCGATTTGATGATTAATACACCTGCCGTGCAAGATTTGGTATTCAAAGGCGATCTGATGGGCATTAAAGACCTGATGACGCGCGGCCAGGGCGACGGCATGCAAACTTTTGACCAGCACTTGTTCGACCTTTATGTTGCCGGCACTATCGATTATGACGAGGCTATCCGCCAGGCCGACTCCGCCAACGACTTGCGCTTGCGCATTCAGTTATACGAAGAAGGCAATAAAACCGAGCATATTTTCGACCGCGTTAGCGATTTGAACCTAATTTAAGCAATTTGGATAAGCTGTATTTTTATACTGCCAAAACAGTATGATTATGCAGACAACCGCAATAGCGGTTATGAGAAATGTATTTTCAGACAACCTTTATGTCGGACCAAATCTGTCTCAACTGCAAGGGGTCAGGAGCATCTGAAAAATAAAGGGGGCTGACGTGGATGAGCAGTTATGCTCATCCACGTCAGCCCCCTTTATTAATCTTGGCAGAATGAACCCAAACATGAATATTACCTTTTATCACGGCACAATGGATCCATAATGAATAGCAAAGTTTTATCTTTAATACGACAGAAAAGAAATGTCAAACGATGTCATTGGTTATACCAAGGGGCTTAGGAAGCTTATCACTATATTGAGTGATAAGCTTCCTAAGCCCCTTTTTAAATTAGTACTCATTGTTCACTTTTCTTTTCAGGAGACCTTTGCAAAAATAGTCTGTTAACGAAATTTGACGCATAAAAATGTGCTAAAAAATTTTCAATCGACTAAAACCTTTCTGATACTGAGAAAAAAGTGGAAGAAATCAGGGAGGTTCCTCATTTTGAAAATGGTGTTGAGCATAAAATTTTAATAACTTATGTTATTGCAAAGGTCTCTTCAGGTAACAAAACTTCGGAAGCCGAGACTAAGACAGTAGTGTGCACCACCACACCCCGCTGTGAAACCGCAGCTACCCCCCTCCCCCGAGGAAAGGCAGTATGAAGACAAAGGATATGGCTTCCTTTGCGATTTGAACCTAGTATTAAATAACTAGGAACTGGAAAACGTGTAAGGAAATACGCCGCACGGCCGGAAAGTGTGCGGCTTTAGCAAAGGCGGTTTGAAAGCGTTTTATCCCGATTCAAACCGCCTTTTTTGCACCCAGCCTTCCCGCACCTGTGCCGGAAGCGGAGGGAGGCCGTCTGAAAGTTTGCTGCGGGGCTGGAATTTCGGCAAACACCCCCATTTAGCGGCCTGTTCCGTTTTATTTTGCCGGAGGCGGCGTTTTCAGACGGCCTCCATCCGATTAATCTCCCCCGAACGAGAAACCGATATGAGCGACAACGTATTACTAAACCTCGGCGATGAGCCGCGCTATTCCGACATCCGCCCCGCCGACATCAAGCCCGCGATGCAGGCCGCGATGGCCGAAGCCCGCGCCACCATCGCCGAAATCAAGGCACAGCCCGAATCCTCATGGGCGAACACGGTCGAACGACTGACCGGCATCACCGAACGCGTCGGCCGCATTTGGGGCGTGGTATCCCATCTCAATTCCGTGGTCGATACCCCCGAACTGCGCGCCGAATACAACGCCCTGATGCCCGAAGTAACCGTCTTCTTTACCGAAATCGGCCAAGACATCGAACTGTACAACCGTTTCAAAGCCATCAAAGCCTCGCCCGAATTCGCCGCCTTGAACGAAGCGCAGAAAACCAAGCTGGAACACGACTTACGCGACTTCGTGTTGAGCGGTGCGGAACTGCCGCCGGAAAAACAGGCACGGCTGGCCGAATTGCAAACCGAAGGGGCGCAGCTGGCCGCCCGCTTTTCTCAAAACGTGCTCGACGCAACCGATGCCTTCACCCTGTACTTCCCTGACGAAGGCCGTCTGAAAGGCCTGACCGACGACGAAAAAGCCATGTTTGCCGCCGCAGCCGAAGCGGAAGGCAAAAGCGGCTACAAAATCGGATTGCAGATGCCGCACTATCTGGCCGTGATGAAACACGCCGACGACCGCGAATTGCGCGCCGAAATCTACCGCGCCTACGTTACCCGCGCCAGCGAACTGTCCGACGGCGGCAAATACGACAACACCGCCGACATCACCCGCCGCTTGGAAATCTCGCTGGAAGAAGCGCGGATTTTGGGTTTCGCTAACTACGCCGAACTCTCGTTGGCCACCAAAATGGCCGAATCGCCGCAACAGGTTCTGACCTTTCTGCACGACCTCGCCGCCCGCGCCAAACCGTTCGGCGAAAAAGATCTGGCCGAAGTCCGCGATTTTGCCCGCGAACATCTCGGCCTGGACGAATTGGCGGTATTCGACATCACCTATGCCGGCGAAAAACTGCGCGAAGCGAAATACGCTTTCTCCGAAACCGAAGTCAAACGCTACTTCCCCGCCGACAAAGTGCTGGCCGGACTGTTCGCCCAAATCGGCCGCCTCTACGGCGTCAAACTCGCCGAACGCACCGTGCCCGTGTGGCATCCCGACGTGCGCTATTTCGAATTGGAAAAAGACGGCTCGGTCATCGGCGGCGTTTACATGGACTTATACGCCCGCGAAGGAAAACGCGGCGGCGCATGGATGAACGACTACAAAGGCCGCCGCCGCCTGCCCGACGGCACCCTGCAGCTGCCGACCGCCTACCTCGTCTGCAACTTCACCCCGCCCGTCAACGGCAAGCCCGCCTACCTCAGCCACGACGAAATCGTTACCCTCTTCCATGAAACCGGGCACGGCCTGCACCACCTGCTGACCCGCGTGGACGAACTGGGCGTATCCGGCATCAACGGCGTGGAATGGGACGCGGTAGAACTGCCGAGCCAGTTTATGGAAAACTTCGCCTGGGAATACCAAACGCTGGCCGACATGTCGGCACACGAAGAAAGCGGCCGGCCGCTGCCGCGCGAACTGTTCGACAAAATGCTGGCGGCGAAGAACTTCCAAGTCGGCCTGTTCTTGGCGCGTCAGATGGAATTCGGCCTCTTCGACATGCGGATTTACAGCGAAACCGAAGAAGGCCGTCTGAAAAACTGGCCGCAGGTGCTGGACGAAGTACGCGCGGAAGTCGCCGTCATCAAACAGCCCGACTACAACCGCTTCGCCAACAGCTTCGGCCACATCTTCGCCGGCGGCTACTCTGCAGGCTATTACAGCTACGCCTGGGCCGAAGTGCTGAGTGCCGACGCTTATGCCGCCTTTGAAGAAAGCGACGACATCGGGCAGACCGGCACGCATTTCTGGAACGAAATCCTCTCGCGCGGCGGCTCGCGCAGCGCGATGGAATCCTTCAAAGCCTTCCGCGGCCGCGAACCGCAGGTGGACGCATTGCTGCGGCATCTGGGCTTGCAGGAAGCATAAACCCTTTCTTTTCAATTCGTTTGAGGCCGCCTGAAAAAACGGGAAGCAAATATTTTTCAGACGACCTCAAAAAAGTATTGACAAATATTCCGCAGCACTATATTATTCGCCCTTCCTTTCTTAGGGTCGTTAGCTCAGTCGGTAGAGCAGCGGACTTTTAATCCGTTGGTCGAGCGTTCGAATCGCTCACGACCCACCAAACTACACTTTTAAAAGAAAATTAGTCTCCCCGCTGATTTTCTTTTTTTTTGCCCATTTTTCCGCTTCAAAATCCAAGCGGGAAATTAGCGGTAGAAAATAGTGCAAGGCCGTCTGAAAAAACCTTAAATCAGTTTTTCAGACGGCCTCTTTTCGTTCCAAGCCGGATTATTGTTTGCGGCTGCCGTAATCGGCGGCGGCGGTAAACAACACATCGGTGGAAGAGTTCAGCGCGGTTTCGCACGAATCCTGCACCACGCCGATGACGAAGCCGACGGCTACTACCTGCATGGCAACATCGTTATCGATGTTGAACAAGCTGCACGCCAGCGGAATCAGCAGCAACGAACCGCCGGCCACGCCGGATGCGCCGCACGCGCTGATGGTCGCCACAAGGCTCAGCAGCAAAGCGGTGAGGAAATCGACTTGGATGCCTTGGGTATGGGCGGCGGCTAAGGCCAGCACGGTAATGGTGATGGCGGCTCCGGCCATATTGATGGTCGCGCCCAACGGGATGGAGATGGAATAGGTGTCTTCATGCAGGCCGAGTTTTTTCGCCAACGCCATGTTGACGGGAATATTGGCGGCGGACGAGCGAGTGAAAAACGCGTTTACGCCGCTTTCACGCAAACAGGTCAGCACCAGCGGATACGGGTTTTTCTTAATTTTCCACCAAACAATCAGCGGGTTGAACACGAATGCGACAAACAGCATACAGCCCACCAGCACCACGAGGAGGCGGAAATAGTCTTTTAACGCCCCAAAACCGGTAGCCGCCAATGTGGCGGAAATCAGGCCGAAAATACCCAGCGGTGCAAAGCGGATAACCCAGCCGACGATATTAGACACGGCGTCAGCCATATCGGCCACCATCGAACGCGTGGTGGCGGAAGCATGACGCAGGGCGAAACCCAGCATCAGGGCCCAAGCGAGGATACCGATGTAGTTACCGCCGGAAAGGGCTTTAATCGGATTGTCCACCAAATTCAGCAGTACGGTTTTCAATACTTCGCCAATACCGGAAGGGGCGGCGGAATCGACGTTGCCGCCGATTAATTTCAGTTCGGTCGGAAAAGCCAGGCCGGCGGCCACGGCCACCAGTGCCGCACCCAACGTACCGAGCAGATAAAGCAGCAGAATCGGCTTGATATGGGTTTCGTTGCCCTTTTGATGCTTGGTGATGGCCGCCGTTACCAGTACAAACACCAGAAACGGAGCTACGGCTTTCAGCGCGCCGACAAACATGTCGCCGAAAATACCCGCTGTTTTGGCGGCGGACGGGGATACGATGTATAGCAGTACGCCCAAAACCAGACCGATGACGATTTGTTGCACGGTGCTGGTGCGTTTGAGTGCCCGCAGGAAGGGATTGTTCGTTGTCATTGTGTTATCTTAACCTGATTTGAGAAAGGCTTACATTCTATAAGAAACGGGATAGATTGGATAGCCACCGAGGCCGTCTGAAAACAGTAAAGGCAGTTCAGGCATCCGGCAGACGCGACATCCAAACCGCGCTGGCCAGGCAGATGGCGGCCGTACCCGCGGTTATCCACCATTGGTCGGGGAAGCGGTAGAGCATCATCAGGCAGGACGCGGTCATCATGGTGTAGGCAAGGTATTTGGCGCGGCGCGGTACGGCGCGTTTTTCTTCCCAGTTTTGCACCATCGGGCCGAAATAAGGATGGCAGTGCAGCCAGCTGTGAAAACGCGGCGAGGCTCGTGCCCAGCAGGCGGCGGCCAGCAGGACGAACGGTGTGGTCGGCAGGATGGGAAGCACGATGCCGAGAACACCCAACAGCAGCGACACTGCGCCTGCCGTCCAAAAAAGCCAGCGCAAAATCATTTATTATCCTCCGCTTGATGAAACGGGCAGCCCTGCGGGATTTCCAATGCGTCCCAACCGCTTTTGCCCATTTTTTCCAGCAGCGCGATGTTGCGGCCGAAAATGGCTTCGGCATCAGGAAAGGCTTCGGCGGCTTTGGCGATGCTGTCTTCCCGAATCAGGTGCAAGGTCGGATAGGGGCTGCGGTTGGTGTAGTTGCCGATGTCGTCGGCCTCCGTGCCCTCGAAGCGGAAATCGGGATGGAAGGGGGCGATTTGGATGATACCCTCCAAGCCGTTGTCGATAACGGACTGATCGGCGAAATCGAGCATGTCGTTAAACTGCATGAAGTCGGTAAACAATGACGGATGCACCAGCAACGTGGTTTCCAATTCGTCCGGCGGCGAGTCGGCCAACAATGCCAGTTCGCGGTCGAGGTCTTCGAGGAAACCGTCGGTGTGTTTGGCGGTGCTGACGGCAATCCGCACGCGGTTTTTCACATGCGGCGCTTTGGCAAACGGACACAGGTTCAAGTCGATAACGGCTTTTTCCAGCCAGATTCGGGTATGTTCGGCGGCTGTGGCGGCAATATCGTTCATGTTTTCGGGCTTCAGTTGCAAATGACTCGCAATCATACGGTTTTTCGCAGCCGAAATAAAGCTTCAGGCCGTCTGAAAAACGCTGCAACAGCCTTTTCAGACGGCCTCTGTGGCAATCCCCCCACTTTGACTATACAATCCGTGCCGTGCTTTTTCAGACGGCCTTATCTATATTATTTCGCTGAAAAAGCAGATAAAAAAATCCGTTTTGCCCGAAATTCGGCATTTCGCGGCAGACGGGCGTGCAAATAAAGGAAGGGAAACCGTGTTCTACCAGATTCTCGCCCTGCTGATTTGGAGCAGTTCGTTTATCGCCGCCAAATTCGCCTACACCATGCTCGATGCGGCATTGATGGTGCAGGCGCGCCTGCTGATTTCCGTGCTTATCGTACTGCCCGTCTGCCGCCGCTATCTCGACAAAATCCCGAAAGACAAATGGAAGCCGCTGCTGTGGCTGTCTTTCCTCAATTATGTCGCGGTATTGATGCTGCAATTCATCGGCCTGAAATACACTTCCGCCGCCAGTGCGGAAACCGTAATCGGGCTGGACCCGCTGCTGATGGTGTTTATCGGCCATTTCTTCTTCCGCGACAAGGCGGAGTGGTATCACTGGCTGTGCGGCCTGACTGCCTTTGCCGGCGTCGTCATCATGATTGCGGGCGGGCATAGCGGCGGCAACATCGGCTTCTGGGGCTGCCTGATGATTGTGGCGGGCAGCGCGGTGTTTTGCAGCATTACCCGTCCGACGCAAAATCTGATTGCCGACATCGGCGCACCGGCCTACACCTCGCTCTCGCTGGCCGTATCCGCCGTGATGTGCCTGCCGTTTTCGCTGCTGCTGGCCGAAAGCTATCAAATCAACTGGATCTGGTCGGGCGGCATCGCCCTGCTCTACCTCGGCATCTGTTGCAGCTGGTTCGGCTATTGGCTGTGGAACAAAGGCATGAGCCGCGTTCCCGCCAACCTCTCCGGCCTGCTGCTCACGCTGGAGCCGGTGTTCGGCATCCTGATGGCCGTCATCGTGCTCGACGAATACATTTCCACCGTATCGGGCTTGGGAATGATGATTGTCGTCGCCTCGGCATTCGCGGCGGTGGTTCTGCCCAAAGTGCTGCCGAAACGGCCGGAAAACGGCAAGGCCGTCTGAAACCGCAGGCGGAAGCTTCCAGTTATCGCAACCGCGTTTTCAGACGGCCTTTCTCGCCCGAGGCGAAACGGCGTACAATCGCGCGTTTGATTCTCCATTTATTTTTCAGACGGCCTCTACACCTTCGGAGGCCGTCTGAAACACTTGAAACAGGCATACACACATGACCCACATGATTTACCCCAAAACCTACGACGTCATCGTCGTCGGCGGCGGCCACGCAGGCACGGAAGCCGCGCTTGCCGCCGCACGCATGGGCGCGCAGACGCTTTTGCTCACACACAACATCGAAACGCTCGGACAAATGTCGTGCAACCCGTCCATCGGCGGCATCGGCAAAGGCCATCTCGTGCGCGAACTCGACGCGCTCGGTGGCGCGATGGCGTTGGCCACCGACAAATCCGGCATCCAGTTCCGCCGCCTGAACGCCAGCAAAGGCGCGGCGGTTCGTGCCACGCGCGCACAGGCGGACCGCATTTTGTACAAAGCCGCCATCCGCGAAATGCTGGAAAACCAAGAAAACCTCGACCTCTTCCAGCAGTCGGTTGACGACGTAACGCTCGACGGCGACCGCATTTCAGGCGTAATCACCGCGATGGGCGTGGAATTTAAAGCTCGCGCCGTCGTGCTGACCGCAGGCACGTTTTTGTCCGGCAAAATCCACATCGGTTTGGAAAACTACGAAGGCGGCCGCGCCGGCGACCCCGCCGCCAAATCGCTGGGCGGACGTTTGCGCGAATTGAACCTGCCGCAAGGTCGTCTGAAAACCGGCACGCCGCCGCGCATCGACGGCCGCACGATTGATTTCTCCCAGCTCACCGAACAGCCCGGTGACACGCCCGTACCCGTCTTTTCCGTGCGCGGCAACGCCGAAATGCACCCGCGCCAAGTGTCCTGCTGGATTACGCATACCAACCTGCAAACCCACGAAATTATCCGCTCAGGTTTCGACCGCAGCCCCATGTTCACCGGCAAAATCGAAGGCGTCGGCCCGCGCTACTGCCCGTCCATCGAAGACAAAATCAACCGCTTCGCCGACAAAGACAGCCACCAGATTTTCCTCGAACCAGAAGGCCTGACCACCAACGAATACTACCCCAACGGCATTTCCACCAGCCTGCCGTTCGACATCCAAATCGCGCTCGTGCGCAGCATGAAAGGCCTGGAAAACGCCCATATCCTGCGCCCGGGCTACGCCATCGAATACGACTACTTCGACCCGCGCAACCTCAAAGCCAGCCTTGAAACCAAAACCATCCAAGGTCTCTTCTTCGCCGGACAAATCAACGGCACGACCGGTTACGAAGAAGCCGCCGCACAAGGCCTGCTCGCAGGCGCAAACGCTGTGCAATACGTCCGCGAACAAGACCCGCTCCTGCTGCGCCGCGAACAAGCCTACCTCGGCGTATTGGTGGACGACCTCATCACCAAAGGCGTGAACGAACCCTACCGAATGTTCACCAGCCGCGCCGAATACCGCCTGCAACTCAGGGAAGACAACGCCGACATGCGCCTGACCGAAGATGGCCACAAAATCGGCTTGGTGGGTGAAGAACAATGGCGCATGTTCAACGAAAAACGCGAAGCCATCGAACGCGAAATCCAACGTTTGAAAACAACGTGGTACACGCCGCAAAAACTTGCCGAAGACGAACAAATCCGCGTGTTCGGACAAAAACTCAGCCGCGAAGCCAACCTGCACGACCTCCTGCGCCGCCCGAACCTCGACTACACCACACTGATGACGCTCGAAGGCGCAGAACCCGAGTGCAGGCTGCCTGAAAACGTGATTGAGCAAGTGGAAATCCAAGTCAAATACCAAGGCTATATCGACCGCCAAAACGAAGAAATCGACAGCCGCCGCGACATTGAAACCTTAAAACTGCCTGACGACATCGATTACAGCAAAGTCAAAGGTTTATCCGCCGAAGTGCAGCAAAAACTCAACCAGCACAAACCCGAAACCGTCGGACAAGCAAGCCGCATTTCCGGCGTCACGCCTGCGGCAGTGGCGTTGCTGATGGTGCATTTGAAGCGCGGGTTTAAGGGGGCGAAGTAGGCATAGACTATCCATACTGATACATCAAAAGTAATTTATTTTAGAAAATAGGAGTACACCCATGCGTATCGAGTCTATCAGTATCAAAAATTTCAAAGGGTTCTGAAATGCTGTAATGACAGATATTCCGCCATTCTGCGTAGTTATCGGTGCAAACGGTTCGGGCAAATCAACTTTGTTTGATGTATTCGGATTTCTGCGCGATTGTTTAAAAAACGATGTGATTCGCGCTTTACAGGCATGGGGCGGATTCAGTCAGGTCATTAGCCGTAAAACAGGCTTTCAGACGGCCTCCCTCCGTTTCCGGCACGGGTGCGGGAAGGCCGGGTGCAAAAAAGGCGGTTTGAAGTGGGATAAAACGCCTTCAAACCGCCTGTTGCGGATTCCTATCCGGCCACGACAGTCATGCCCGTTATACCCTGTATTTCAGCAAATCATGCTTGGCAAGAATATTTCTGACTTCAATAGCTTTTTCCACATACTCCATATTGTCGGCAGCAATTTTGGTATCAGACAGCCAAAAAATTACACCTGTCGGTAGTTTTTTGTAGGAGACATACATTAGGCAGGACTTCTGCCGTTTCAATACGGTTGGTGTAGGTTATCCAATTAATCTTAATTTTATCAAGTTTTTTATCAATATCAAGTTCATTAACTATATTGGAAAAAGATATGTATCCAATAGAAGAATACAGTAATGGTACAACGCTAACAGTAAACTCCAAACGATCTAACAATTCACTTAAAGTAAGCTGCTCTTGCAAATCATTAGAATAATTAAAATAGACCTCCAGATTTACCCTTAACCCGAACCGTTTCCGCCTGTTGCGGTAAGGCAGCGACAAGATTTTGAATATCTTCAGCTTCC
>NZ_JBQCVA010000046.1:0-17768 GCF_051962715.1 Neisseria sp. P0008.S010 | reverse complement strand
TCCGAAGAATCGGCCGACAACACCGTCTTATTGGGCAAACAACAACACTGGGGCCTTCATCCCAAAACCCCCGACGAGGCCGAAGTTCAGACGACCCTGTTGAACGAAGCCGTCCTCTGCCGCCAAACCGTCGCCAACGGCAGCGGCAACGTCATTGCCCTTTCCCCGATGAAAGTGTTCCAAACCGATACCGCCTTCCCCGAAGCACCCGACGGTTGGCTCGTACTCAGTATGGAACACAGCGGCAGCCGCGATACCGCCTACAGCCACACCTTTACCGCCGTTCCCGCCCAACTCGCCTTCCGTCCCGAACGCACCACCCCGCGCCCCCATATCGCCGGCACACTGCCCGCACGGGTAACCGCGGCAGAGAACTGCACCTACGCCTACATCGACGACATGGGACGCTACCGCGTCAAACTGCCGTTTGATTTGGACGAATGGAGTCCCGGCGGAGAAAGCCGTCCCGTCCGGCTCGCCAAACCCTATGCCGGTCCCGAATACGGCATCCACTTCCCCCTGCACGAAGGCACCGAAGTCATGCTGTCCTTCGTCCAAGGCAACCCCGACCGCCCGTATATCTCCGGCGTTATGCACGACAGCGCCCATCCCGACCACATCCCTGCCGATTGGAACACAAGAAACGTCATCCGTACCTGGGCGAACAACAAACTCAGGATGGAAGACCAAAAGGGTCAGGAGCACATCAAACTCGCCACCGACTACCAAAAATCCCAACTCAACCTCGGCCACATCGTCGACAGCGGTAGGGAGAAACGCGGAGAGAACGGCGAAGGCTTCGAACTCAGAACCGACGGCTGGGGTGCCGTACGGGCGGGTAAAGGCATACTCGTCAGCGCACAAAACCAAGACGCCAACGGCAAAGTGCTGGATATGGACGATGCCATTTCCCAACTCGAACAGGCTCTTTCCCTCGCCAAAAGCCTGAACAAAGCCGCCCAAACCGCCAATAACCACCACACCGATGAAGAAACCCAAAGGGGTCGTCTGAAAGACGCCCTCAAAGACCTGAAAGAAGCCGGCTTGATCCAAACCGCCCCTGCCGGTATTGCCACTGCGACACAGCAGAGCCAATTACACACCGCCAATGAAAACATCCACTTGGTCAGCGGCAACCATACCGACATCACCGCCGGACAAAGCCTGACCGCCCATGCGGCAGAAAGCCTCAACCTGTTTGCGCAAAGCAGCGGCATCAAGGTACAGGCCAATCAGGGCAAAGTGGAAGTGCAGGCACAGAATGACGAATTGCAGCTGAATGCGCTGAAGGATGCGGTGCTGACCAGCAGCGCGGGCAAAATCACCATCGCGGCGAAGGAGGAGATTCTGATTACCTGTAAGGGGGCGTATATCAAACTGGCGAATGGGGAAGTGGAGATCGGGAGTCCGAAGGTGGTGCGGGTGAGGGCGCCGTTGGTGGTGAGTGGGGTGAAATCAGCAGGGGTTAATATGAAAAATATGCCAACTGTCGATCGATATAACCAGCAGTTTGTACTACAGTTACCTTCAGGAAGGAAATTGAAAGAATGGGATGTCAAATTAAATAGTGAAAATGAAGAATTATTTTTGAAAACTTCAAAACAAGGCAAAACAGAACGTATTTATTCGGATAAGCAGGAAACGCTGAGCTTGGATAATGTATGGTATAAAATAGAGTTTATTCAAAAAGATAAGGAGAATTAAATGGCTTATGGGGATTATATTGTTCAGGCTGAGACGGAAACAGATACTAAAGCTTGCACTTATGAACAAGTTGAGTGCCCGAAATGGTGGGATATGTGGCAGCAATATGCCTATATGCAGCTTTCCTCTGCATCGCGAAATGGGCAGACTGCCGTTTTCAGTGCGAGTCCTATAGCAAGGGCAAAGACCATTGCGGGTATCTATGCACGTTTTTATTTGGAACAGGAAAAATATGGCAATCCCAAACTGATGGGTAGGTATTATTGGATGGGCTTAGGGGCATTTGCTTCTAAAACAGTTGCCTTTTCTTTTAGCGCATGGCAGTCTGATCTTGCTTATGACGCAACTAGAATTCTGGCCGCCGGAAATTTCTGGCTGTTTATGGATGTTTCCCCTTGGCACTGGGGGTATAACCAATGCGAACAAAGTTTCAACAAATGTTTTGAAAAGCGTGATTATTCTAACTTAGCCAAGGTTCAACCCAAAGTTGCAACGGCGATCCAACAGTTTATCAGTTTTCTTGGAGAACCTGAGGCATTAAAAGAAATTGGCTACTTCAAAACGAGGAAGGGCGCTTATTTGATGAAATCGTTTGAATATTTGCAGGAGGTTGAAATGCTGATGAAGAGAAAACAAACTGGTTCTCAAGACAAACTAATTGATGAAAAAATAAGACAAGCGCAATTCAAGCATCTGATCGAACTTGCCAATCATGAGCAAAGGATCGTTCTGCAACCCCTCTGCTGGAACAAGCCCAAACTGAGAAGCGCAATGGGATGGATGAGGTTTTTTTCCGCTGTAGCACCCGATTTGAAGTTGGTACTGACCGAACGTCAAAATAGTCAAGATTCAAGGTTTGTCAGCACCCCTTCGGATAAAGAGGTTTTGGAAAAAATGCCGAGAACCAAACAGAGGCCAAATTTCGTCAATCAACATATACAATACATACCTTCCGGACCAGAGCCTTTCAAAGTAGAAAATGTTGAGCACCGTATGATATGGATTACGGAGGCAGCAAGAAAATACCACAGACTGATGAAGGAGCAGCCCGAAAAAATCCATGCCTCGCTCAAAGCCTTGGCTGGATGGTATTCGGACAAACTGACTCCCAAGGCTTAAAAGGGAAGTGTATATGAAAAAACTCCTCAAAATCCTCCCCGTCTCAGCAGTATTTACCGTATGCGCCATTGCATATGCCCCCCTGTTTGCCCAAAAGGATTGGAAAATGAATACAGGCATTACCGAAATCTCCCTGCGTGAAAACGAGCAAGAATTGGCTAACCGTTTAAACGGCGGTTACGAACAAATATACAGTACAGGCTTTATCAGTCTGGGCGGTTATCCCAAGATACGCTTCAAGCATGGGGAACACAGCTTTATGCTGCCGGACAACAGTCATATACTGGCTTCCAGTCAGGAAGGAAACGGCTGGGGCGTAACCAGTATTGAAGTGGATGCGGAGTTTTACCGCTCCGACAGTCCTGACAAACATCTTCAGGCAAGGAAAAAGTTTTTAGGACTGCTACGGGAGCTGCAAGCTAAAGGCTGGAAGCGGTATTACTATCCTGGCGGCGCACGGATGGTCGATAAAATAGATATTTTTCAGGGTGGGGAATATGTCTATATAGATTACGAACCAAGCGAGCAGGAGTGGCTGAATGTCTTTACCCAAGGACTTGAAAGCCTTTCCTATGAACTGTATGTCGACGGAGTTATATTGTCTATTAGCCTTAATGCAGACTCCAACGAATATTGGCAAGGCTACTCGATATATAAGATTAGTATGGAGTTTGATGCTTTGGAATATAAATTTCAGGATTACAGTGGTGTTTACAAGAGAGATAACGACGACCGCTTTATCCCTGCAAAGTGGCTGCCCATGGTGGAAGAAGTATTGCAGTCTAATGATAAATACCGTATGGAAAAAGAACGCGAGCTGAAAAGGCTGGGCATAAAAATAGACGAAAGCTATCAAGACCCACTGCCGAAGATATATACCGACTATTTAAAAAATAAAGGTAAAAATACTGATTAAATAATGATTGTGTTGCCAATCCTATGTCTAAAAGCCGTCTGAAAAATACTTTCAGACGGCCTTTCCACCAACAATCCCCTCCGCTTGACCACCCTCCGGCACTGTCGTTTCTTTCGAATACGATGCCGATAATAATCTGACTGCCGTTACCGACCCCGAGGGACACCGCTGGTTGCGTCAATATGATGCCAACGGCAACATGATTCTTGAAACAGACCCCGAAGAGAACGAAACCCGCTATCGCTACAATGATGCAGGCTTACCGATAGAAATCACTGACGCACTTGGTGGCATTAAAACCCTGACTTGGACGAAGGATGGACAAATTGCAAGTCATACCGACTGCTCCGGCTATACCAGCCGCTGGCAATATGACGACAGAGGTCGTCTGCAAACCCAAACCGATGCCGAAGGCAATAGCACACACTATAGCTACGACTCAAGGGGCAATCCCGAGGCGGTGGTCCAAGCAGACGGCACGAGGGAATCCTACCTGCATGATGCGGAAGGCAGATTGCTTGAGCATACCGATCCACTCAAGCAAAGCACCCGCTACACCTACGACAAAGGCGGCCGTCTCTTCATCCGTACCGATGCACTCGGACAACAAGTCCAATACCGATACGACCTTAACAGCCGTTTGGTCGGGCTGCTGAACCAAAACGGCGATCTTTACGGCTTCCGCTACAACAGCGTCGGCGCGCTGACCGAAGAAAAAGGCTTTGACGGTAAAATCACCCGCTACCATTACGCCCAAGGCGGCATGCTTGAACGCATAGACGAAGCCGGTACCGTCACCAAGCTGGACTACGACCCCGCCGGCCGTATCGAAAGCCGCAGCATCCTTGTGACCGATGAAAACGGAGAAGTACACGAAACCGACAAAGAAAACTACGCCTATGACCCAAGCGGCAGACTGGCAGGAACCCAAAACGCCCACAGCCGCCACCAATACTTCTACGACAAACTCGGCAACCTTATCAGAGAATACCGCCACGACAGCCTGGACGGCACCGCCCGAAGCCATGTCTGGCATCACCGCTATGACGCATTGGGCAACCGTACCGAAACCATCCGTCCCGACGGGCAGCGTATCGGTTACCTCCACTATGGCAGCGGCCACCTGCACGGCATTACCCTCAACCGTAACGAAATAGCCGCCTTCGAGCGCGACAAACTACACCGAGAAACCGAACGCACCTTTGGCAGACATATCCGCCAACAAACACAATACGACCCAATGGGCAGAATCCTGCAGCAAATCCACAACCGCAGCCGGCGCGAATACGGCTACGATGCCGCCGGACAACTGACCCACATCCAAAGCAAAGGAAGCCAAACCCAATACCGCTACGATCCCTTAGGCAGGCTGATCGCCGCCGTCACACCCGACTTTAGCGAAACCTTTGCCTTCGACCCCGCCGACAACCGTCTCGACCTAAGCGGCAACAAACAAAACCATACAGGCCAAACAAACAGTCAAGAAAAATCGTCCTTAAACAAAGTCTGGGGCAACCTGCTTAAAGAGTACGCGGGCGTACACTACGACTACGACCAACGCGGCAACCTGATCCGTAAAACCCGCAACGGCGAAGCCACAGACTATCACTGGAACGGCTACAACCAACTCGTTAAAATAGAAAACCGCAACGGCAGTACCGAATACCGCTACGATCCGTTGGGCAGGCGTACCGCCAAAATCCGCAACGGAGAAACCACCGTCTACCACTGGCAGGAAGACACCCTTGCCATCGAAAGCACCAACGGACAAAACACCCATTACCTGTTCGAACCCGGTACATTCGAACCGCTGGCGCAATTTCAGACGACCTCGCCGATAGGCATAGAAAGGGAAGACAAACCCGTTGAGCCGTACAGCTACGACCCCGAAACCGATCCGCTACTGAAAATCCCGCCCGAACCCCAAGGGCAGTCCGAAGCGCAGCCCGAATTGGTTTATTATCAACTCGACCATCTGGGCACGCCGATTGCCGCACACAATGCAAAAGGCGAAGCCGTATGGACGGCGGAATACGAAGCATGGGGCAGGATCCGTAACGAAACCGTTTCAGACGGCCTCAAAGTCAACATCCCGTTCCGCTTCCAAGGTCAGTATTACGACGAAGAAAGCGGGCTGCACTACAACCGTTTCCGCTATTACGACCCTGAAATCGGGCGGTTTGTGAGTCAGGATCCGATTGGGTTGATGGGTGGAATGAATCTGTTTGAGTATGCGCCGAATCCGGTTGGCTGGGTTGATCCATTTGGATTGAGTAAAGCAAGAAATTGTAAACTAAATGATGCACTAGCAGGAGCTAAAGGAGATCAATTGCAAGCTCATCATTTGATACCATTTGCAGTATGGAATAAATATCAAGATACTTTTTTTACTCCTATTGGCATGACAATACAGGATAGAGAAAGTAGAGCGAACGGCTTAAAAATGCCAGAAAGTATGGAAAAGGCTAGAAGAATGAATAGAAGATATTATCATTCTGGTAGCCATGATGGCTACTCAAATTCAATTGATCGAAGATTATTAGCCATTAAAGCTAGATTTGAGAATAAGACAATTAGTGCTGCAGAAGCAAGGAGACAGGTAGCTTTACTGCAAATGAATGAAAGAAGCAGACTATCTGCCCCACTTTTACCAAATCAATGCCCAGAAAGACTTAGTTAGGATTTTAATTATGAAATTTTATTATTTGACAATCAGCCATTCTGTCCCATGCGGAGTTGGATTTTACAATAATTATTTACTGCCAGAGGAGTTTCTTCCATCGTTTCAATTGAATGATTTTAAGGTGGAATATGGTTCTCTCCCTTGGTATGCAGGGATAACTAGAAAGTGTAAAAAAATTATGCTTCCTGATAATCTTATTTTGATCTCTAATTTAAGGGAATATGACTATCCAGTGCGTAGTTTATCTGAATACACTTATATCATTACTCAAGAATTTATGCAGTGTTTAGATGGAATGAAGACAAATATTTTACAAATAAAACCTGTAAAATATATGAATGGAAAAACAAGAGATATCATATTAAATCGAACTTATTATGCGATGACTACAGATAAATTAAAGATAGAAGCTGTTGCAAACCTAAAAGAATGCGAATATGAGCAGTTTTATGGAGTTGATGAATTACTTAAAATAAGTATTTTGGATAATTGTGATTATGATTTATTTGATATTAAACATGAGACTAAATGTTCTTTGATTGTTTCAGAAAAATTTCGACAAAGAGTGAATGATTTAAAGCTGAAATATTTGGAGTTTCTTCCTGTTGAATCAACTAGGCTTATTACCTCCAAAGAGTGGTTGGCTACAGAGATAAATTCACTGCCTAGATATACACCTGTTTAATGAATGATAGGGTTTCATATATCCCTAATGAATCTACGACAAACTCGGCAACCTCATCAGAGAATACCGTCACGACAGCTTGGACGGCACCGCCCGAAGCCATGTCTGGCATCACCGCTATGACGCATTGGGCAACCGTACCGAAACCATCCGTCCCGACGGGCAGCGTATCGGTTACCTCCACTATGGCAGCGGCCACCTGCACGGCATTACCCTCAACCGTAACGAAATAGCCGCCTTCGAGCGCGACAAACTACACCGAGAAACCGAACGCACCTTTGGCAGACATATCCGCCAACAAACACAATACGACCCAATGGGCAGAATCCTGCAGCAAATCCACAACCGCAGCCGGCGCGAATACGGCTACGATGCCGCCGGACAACTGACCCACATCCAAAGCAAAGGAAGCCAAACCCAATACCGCTACGATCCCTTAGGCAGGCTGATCGCCGCCGTCACACCCGACTTTAGCGAAACCTTTGCCTTCGACCCCGCCGACAACCGTCTCGACCTAAGCGGCAACAAACAAAACCATACAGGCCAAACAAACAGTCAAGAAAAATCGTCCTTAAACAAAGTCTGGGGCAACCTGCTTAAAGAGTACGCGGGCGTACACTACGACTACGACCAACGCGGCAACCTGATCCGTAAAACCCGCAACGGCGAAGCCACAGACTATCACTGGAACGGCTACAACCAACTCGTTAAAATAGAAAACCGCAACGGCAGTACCGAATACCGCTACGATCCGTTGGGCAGGCGTACCGCCAAAATCCGCAACGGAGAAACCACCGTCTACCACTGGCAGGAAGACACCCTTGCCATCGAAAGCACCAACGGACAAAACACCCATTACCTGTTCGAACCCGGTACATTCGAACCGCTGGCGCAATTTCAGACGACCTCGCCGATAGGCATAGAAAGGGAAGACAAACCCGTTGAGCCGTACAGCTACGACCCCGAAACCGATCCGCTACTGAAAATCCCGCCCGAACCCCAAGGGCAGTCCGAAGCGCAGCCCGAATTGGTTTATTACCAACTCGACCATCTCGGTACGCCGATTGCCGCACACAATGCAAAAGGCGAAGCCGTATGGACGGCCGAATATGAAGCATGGGGCAGAATCCGTCAAGAAACCGTTTCAGACGGCCTCAAAGTCAACATCCCGTTCCGTTTCCAAGGTCAGTATTACGACGAAGAAAGCGGGCTGCACTACAACCGTTTCCGGTATTACGACCCTGAAATCGGGCGGTTTGTGAGTCAGGATCCGATTGGTTTGCAGGGTGGAATGAATCTGTTTGAGTATGCACCGAATCCAATTGTTTGGGTCGATCCGTTGGGATTGAAGAACTATAGAGATAAGTTTTGGGAGCGTGCTGGAGAACAAGATAGAGGAAAATATCAGGTTCATCACATTATTCCCCAAGATATTTTTAAGAGGGAGGATTCGGGCAATATTTTAAGGTGTCATGGTATGGATGTAGATAATTTAGGTAATTTGATAGGATTGCCAAGAAATATTAATGATCATCCAAGAAAGGGAAGCCCTTGGTTTGGGAATGCTCAGCATAATTCTAAGCATGAAGCGTACTCTGGCGCTATTCGAAGAGCAATTGTTAGGATAGGATCAAAAGGGTCATGCCTCCAACAAAAGAGCAAGTTACTGGCTTTGCAGAAATCTTTGCGAAGAATGTTACAGAGAGGAGAGCCTATTATGAAAAGCTCTGATGCCACTGATCAACAATGGGATGGTCTTTTAAGAGGTTACTAATATGTTAGAAAAATTGAAAATTAGATTTAATAGTAAACAAAAAGAATTATTTGAGATTTTAAAAAGCCCATCATTTTTTCATGGGAATTTTAATCTTCAAGGGTATTTTGTTATTCATGATAAATCAGAGGCTCAAGATTTATATGAAACGCAAGATCCAGATTACACCATATATAGCAGCTATCCAGATTTGCTTGGCGAAAGAACCCCCCTGACTTACCTTTTTGAAGGAATGACCATGGAAGCAGAATTAAAAGCGGAATATTTGTGGAGAACCTATAAAGATCAGTTATGGAATTTAATTTTACAGCTACAACAAGAAAATCAATATTTGTTTCCTGAGCCGTTTATAGATTTTGTTTATAATGACTTCTTAACTTTTGCTGCATATGGGATCTTTTCTAAAATAAAAGATGATTTTATTGAAAAGCAAATTGAAGTCTATAAAAATGGTGGCTTTCCTTGTGGTTGGAAAGGGGAGTTTCCGAATGGTGTAATGGTTGTGTATTCGCCTGAATAACTGTTTGTCTTTCTATTTGTCAAAAAGTAAAGTAAGGTCGTCTGAAAAGTTCTCCGTCTTTTCAGACGACCTTTTCAGTTAAAAGTATCGGATCGCCATGAAGTAAAGACATTCGGGCGTCAGCCGAGCCGTACAGCTACGACCCCGAAACCGATCCGCTGCTGAAAATCCCGCCCGAACCCCAAGAGCAGTCCGAAGCGCAGCCCGAATTGGTTTATTATCAACTCGACCATCTCGGCACGCCGATTGCCGCACACAATGCAAAAGGCGAAGCCGTATGGACGGCCGAATACGAAGCATGGGGCAAAATCCGTAACGAAACCGTTTCAGACGGCCCTAAAGTCAACATCCCGTTCCGCTTCCAAGGTCAGTATTACGACGAAGAAAGCGGGCTGCACTACAACCGTTTCCGGTATTACGACCCTGAAATCGGGCGGTTTGTAAGTCAGGATCCGATTGGATTTGTAGTAGTTTGCGCTGCTTGGTATCTTTGATATGTTTGTTGCGGAAAATCTGTAGCACACTGGTACCGAGTTCTTGAGTTTTTTTTGCATTGGTCGATTTGAGTATCGATGGGAATACCCTCGTTGGGTTTGGCACAAATCGTGGCACAAATAACCGCAGCCAGTAGTATATGAACAGATAAAAAAACGCCCTAAATCAAGGGCGTTTGTCTATACACATACTACTGGTTACGGGCTAGGTGGGTTCAATTCCCCCCGCCTCCACCATACCTAGTTTTCCACAGTATCCTGAAGTAAGCATAGAGCCTTGAAATATAACAGTTTCAAGGCTTTTTTGTTACCCTGAATGTGCTGGCGTATGCTTGAGTTTCCGCCATTTATGGGGTAACTTTTGGGGTAACTTTTCACGAATTACCCCAAAAAACGCCCCAAATCCCCCGATTTTCCCGCCGTTTTTTGAAACAAGTTACCCCAAAACCGCCTGAAACCCTTTATTTATAAGGCTTCCAGCCTTTTGCATAAGTTACCCCAAAACGGACTTAAAAATGCCAAAACCAACCCTTCCCCTAACAGACAGCCAATGCAAAAAACTAGAGCCGCCCAACCAGTTGTCGGACGGCGGCGGCCTATCCCTTCAGGCAAGGGGCAACGGCAAGTATTGGCGTTTCCGCTATTACCGCCCATCCGACAACAAGCGGGACGAGATACGGCTTGGCATCTATCCCGCCATGAGCCTGAAAGAGGCAAGGGAGGAGCGGGAGGAATTGCGCGGGCTGGTAGCAAGGGGGATAGACCCGAAGCTATACCGGCAAAACGAGGCGCAGAGGCAGGCAGAGCAGATGAATAACACGTTTGAAGCCGTTGCCCGAAAATGGCACGCCGACCAAGCGGCCAAGCCCGACAAATGGAAGCCCGACCATGCGGGGCGCGTTATCCGCAGCCTTGAGCTGCACATCTTCCCCGACCTTGCCCGCCGCCAAATAGGCGAAATCATGCCGCTTGAAGTGCTGGGCTTGCTGCAACGGCTGGAGGCGGCAGGCAAACACGATACGGCGCATAAAGTCTATGACGTGGTAAATCAGGTTTTCCGCTACGCAGTCATGTTGAGATTGTGCATATTCAACCCCGCCGCCGAATTGCGGGGAGAGCTGGCACAGGTGGAGCAGAAACATTACCGAACCATTACCGACCCCGAAAAGATAGGCGGGCTGTTGCGAGCCTTAGACGGCTACACGGGCAGCCCGCAAACACGCGCATTGCTGCAACTTTCCCCCTATGTTTTCGCCCGCCCGTCCGAATTGCGGCTGTTGCGCTGGTGTGAAATCGACTGGGAGGCGCGGCAATACCGCAAAGACGGGGAGGAGATGAAAAACGGGATAGGCCACATTGTCCCATTGAGCCGCCAAGCCTTAGCGATACTGGAAGGCCTGAAGCCCGTAACGGGGCATCATGAATTTGTGTTTGCCAACATCGGCAGCAAAAAGCCCTTGAGCGAAGGCGCGGCACGCAAAGCATTGGCACGGCTTGGCTTCCTAGACCAAATCACGCCGCACGGCTTCCGCCATATGGCAAGCACGCGCCTGAATGAGATGGGCTTCAATTCCGACTGGATAGAGCGGCAGCTTGCCCACAAAGACCCCAACGCGACAAGGACGACCTACAACCACGCGGAATACTTGGAGCAACGCGCCGAAATGGTACAGGCATGGGCGGATTATCTGGACGGCCTGAAGGCGCAATCGGGCATATTGCAGCAAACGGGAGGATAAACTATCATCCTAAGCATTACGAAAGAATCAAGCCATGAAATACAAAAACGAAGCATTAGCAGCCATACACGAAACCATGAAGGGGCTTCATGAAGCTGGTGTTATCGACAAAAAGACCATGCGCGATTTTGATAAATCCCGTCTGACCGGCATAGAGCCGCTGGACGGGGAGGCAATCAAGGCGATTAGGGAGCGGGAAGCCCTATCGCAGGCCGCCTTTGCCATGTATCTGAACATTGGCAAAAACCAAGTTTCCGACTGGGAGCGGGGGATTAAAAAACCGAGCGGAGCGGCTTTGAAGCTGCTGACAATAGTCAAAAACAAGGGCATTGAGGCGATTGCCTAGGCCGTCTGAAAACTAATTTTGATATAAGGCGTTATATGGGCTTTATTGCTTCTGAAATTAACAAAGAGCATGACAAATATATTTTGCTGGAAGATATTGTTTTACTGGTGCAGGAATTAGACGGTGATAATCCGAGCCTTAGTGATACTGCAAAATTTCTTTTGCAGAAATATGAACAGAGGTACGGAACTTATGAAGATATCCCTTTGGGCTATGTAGATGATAAATGTTTTATTAACGAGGTATCTGGTGTATATAAACAGGTTAGTTATAAACGCCCGTTATTTCATTTCCTAAAGTTTGTGGCACTCTACAACTGCTTTGATAGCGGTATTTCGGAAAACGACCCGGATTTTATAGTCAATAATGAATATTCGGATATCTATCTGAAAAAAAATACAGTAGTCAGTTTTTTAAAAAACAAATGCGGGCTGGAAAATTTTCACGGTTGGCAAGAGTTTAAACAAGATAGTCAAACCAAAGGCGAGCAGCCCGCCAATGATGGAGATACCAAGGAAGATGCGGAACAGGCCGACCGGCCATACGCAAACACGCCGCAACAGAAAAGAGCTGAAAACATGCAAGCCCACATCATAGCCGCCCTTGCCTGCATGTACACAAAAACAGATTGCAGCAAGCCATACGAGGCCGCCGAAACCATACTCCAAGAATGGCAAAGGCAGTCTGACAAACTGGGCAAACCCCCTAGCAGGGACACTATCGGCAAATACATTCTGCAAGGCATAGAACGCTTTTCAAACTGAATCTAATTAGAATTGAGCGACCCTAAAAAAATCTAATTAGAACAAGCCGCCCATAGAGGCGGCTATTCTTTTGCCTACCGAAACGCCAGCACAAAGCAGGTATGTTTAAACACACGGAGGTAATCTATGCAAATCATCAATATCGACACCTTGCCCGATACCGCGCAATTAACCATAGCCGAACTGGAAACCAGCCAAGCCAAAGGGCGGCGCGGCATTACCCGCTTGAGCGGCAGCCAAATCAGACGGCTTGAAGCGGGCGGCAGGTTTCCCAAATCCCGCCAAATCGCAGGCACGCGCAGCCGCTTCTATGTAGCGGGCGAAGTAAAACAATGGCTGGCCGAGCAGGCGGCAGGCTGAAAGGGGGGGGCGCATCATGGACAAAAAAACAGCCGCCCAAAAGAGCGGCAGCCAAACGAGAAAGCACCATTCTACCATTCCCAGCCAAAGGGAGCGCATCCTTGCCGTGCTGCAAAGCGGGCAGAGCCTGACCGCCTACGAGATGCACCAAATGGGCATTATGGGCTGTAACGCCCGCATCCTAGAGCTACGGCGGGCAGGGTATCAAATCGCCTGCACCATGGAGCATGTAGAGAACCAATACGGCCAAACCGTGCAGCGCGGGCGTTATTCGCTGGTGTCGGAGGGCAGGGTATGAGCATCCTCAAACTGGACTATCAAGGCCTGCCTGTCCATGCCGACCACGAAGCGTGGTTTAACGCTACCGAAATAGCGGCCATGTTCGGCAGGCGGCCTATCGACTGGCTACGCCTGCCCGAAACGGAACGCTACATTCAGGCACTTTGCAAACGCGAAGCGGAAAAACAGGGCAAAAGCGAAGTGAGAAAATCCCACTTCGTCAAAACCAAGAAAGGCGGCGATTTATCACAGCCGGGAGCGCAGGGCACATGGCTGCACCCGAAACTGGCCGTAGCCTTCGCCCGCTGGTGTGATATTGATTTTGCCCTATGGTGTGATGAGCAGATAGAAGCCCTGATAAGCAGCGGGCGGGAATGGGGCAAGGCAAGGGCGCAAAGCAGCATAGGCTACCAAGTCATGAGCGAAATCCTGCAAAGCAAACGGCAGGCTGAAGGCAAGGCCACCTTGCCGCATCACTACGGCAACGAAGCCCTATTGTGCAATGCCGCATTGACGGGGCAATTTAAGCCGCTGGAGCGCGACAGGCTGGACAAGGCGGGCTTATCCCTGCTGACACGCTTGGAAGCCCGTAACGCCGCCCTAATCGGCAGCGGCATGGGCTATCGGGAGCGCAAGGCCGCCCTGTTCGATATGGCCGCATCCTACCGGCACGGCATGGCCGCCATCCTGCCGAAGCGTGCTGCTTAGGCAGACTTGGCAGGCCGCCGACAAAGGCCGTCTGAAAGCGCGGCGGGGGTATTTCGTGAGCATTACGCGCCCGCGCGTGCGCGCGCGTATGAATTGGGTGGCATGGGGGCTTGAAAGTTTACGGCCTGATATTTTTGGAAACCCCCCGCATTCCCATGCGCAGAATTTTTTCTTCTGCAAAGCTGTTAAAGGAATATTAACAGGCTGTTTAACATGAAACTTTGGAAGTTTATACCAATGGAAAAGGCCGTCTCCCCACGCGAACGGCTTTCCCCGAATTAGTATTTTTTAGTAATTTGAGCAAAGGAACAAACCATGCACGATAACAGGCGGGAGCTTGAAGAACGCATTTGCGAGATGCTGGCACAGGGGCACAGCATGGCCGAAATCTGCCGCAGGAAGAATATGCCCGCAGAAAGCACCGTTTACAAATGGCTGGCAGAGGGCGGGGCGTTTTCGGAGCGATACGCGCACGCGCGTGAACAACAGGCGGACTTATACGCCGACGAGATAATCAAAATCGCCGACGACTGCCCGCCCACCCATGAGGAAATAGCCAAGGCGAGGGTAAGGATAGATGCCCGCAAATGGAAGGCCGCCCGCCTTGCGCCGAAGAAGTACGGCGAAAAATCGGAATTGGATATGAAGTCGTCCGACGGCAGCATGACACCGAAGGCCGGGCAAGTGCAAATGTCCAAAGAGGACTTTCAGGGCGCATTGTCCGAAGCCTTAAAAGAGATTACGAGATGACAAAAGCCAAAAACGGCTTTCCTGAAAAATCAGGAACTTGCATACTCCCCTTGCTTTTAAGGGGAGCAGCCGCCCGAAACCCATTGACAGATTGAGCCTAGGGAAGCAGAATAGGACTTCTCTCTCAAATTGATTAGCCGAAACATCCGCACGGCTTGCGGATTTTTTCATGCCATTTCCCATAGTCCGTTTTTCAGACGGCCTATCTCAAGTTATGGCGGTGTGCGGTAACGGTAACGCCCGCGCCTGACTAATCACAGGAGAGAGCACCGCCCCCTATACGGGCTTCTCAAATCTCAAATTGATTAGGAGCATGAAAATGCAAAACAACATCCCCGCGCAGCTTATCGCCGCCGTAGCCATCCCCGAAAACCACCATCAAGACGTAGACGCGGTTTCCTGCCGCTGGCAGCCCTTGGGCTTCTATGCCGACCGCGAAGCGGCACATCAAGCCTGCCTGGCCTTCATCGCCGCCCTTTCGGACGACCTCAAGGAATGGGCGGGCTTTGCCGTCCTTACCCCCGAAAACGGCAGCTATGCCCGCATGGCCTACCGCCTGAAATCCCCGAACTGACCCCATCCCCGCGCCCTGACGATTCAGACGGCTCGGGCTTCCTGCATCCGTAGCAAACGCATAACACGTTGATTTTAAATAGTTTGAACAAGGCTGAAATTCCAGCCCTGCAAGGAGGGAAACCATGAAACCCGAAACCAAACCCGTACAACAACCCCAACCACGCCTTCATTCCAAGCCCTGCCTGCTGGCCGCAGGCTACGAACAAGAGCCGCTGACCTACCGCTATCAGGCCGTAGGGCTGTTTCCGAGCAAGGCCGCAGCCAAGCGCAGATTAGCCGAACTGACGGCGGAAACGCCCGATTTGCTGTTTCTGATACTGGAGAGCGAGCCGCGCAAAGGGGAGCGGGCGGCAATTTACGGCAGGCTGGCCGCCGATTTGGAGGGCAGGCCATGAAACCCGATTTGACCGCCATCAAGAACGCCGCCTATGGCCGCTGGCCTGAAATCCATGCCGCCCTAGGCATCCCCGCCAAACTCTTAAACACCCGCAAACACCAGCCCTGCCCGCATTGCGGCGGCAAAGACCGATTCCGCTACACCGACCACAAACACGGCGGCGGCTACATCTGCAACCAATGCACCCCCGAACACCAGCGCAAACGCAACGGCACGGCATCCCGCTACTACGTCCTTGTCAACGAAGCCCCGCCCGAAACGGAGGAATAGTCAAAAGCAATCAAACCGATAAAACCAATAGCAAAAAATAAGGCCGTCTGAAACAACAGGCGGCCTTTTCCACATCCAAACACCCTAAAACGCACGGCAGACGGCCTAGAAGCATCACAAACGGCGTTTCCGCCTTCCAGTCATAACCAACCCACACAAAAGCACCTACCCCGTCTAAAAACGCAGCCACGGCGCAGGAAACGGCATGTCCACAAAACGGGCATTCTGACCGCCACCCGTGAAAAAAAACCTATATGCGCGCGAGAAAAGTAGTGGTTACCGTGGTTACCACAAAACTTTACATTTACAACCATATGAATATAAATAATAAAAACACGAAAAAGCGGTAACCACAATACATAAATTTACTGGTTACCGTGTGGTTACCAGTGGTTACCCGTTTATTTTCATGTGTTTATGCCCGAAATGGGAGGGCGGTAACCAGCGGTAACTATGTAAAGATTTGTGTGTGGTTACCGACAAACCCAATAACCACGGGGCTTACAGGCGCGGTAACCACGGTAACCAGCGTTTTTTTGTATATATACGGTTTTTTTTTGGGGAGCAGGCGGATTGAGGGCGGGCGGATTTTGAATTAACCCCATGCAAATTGACTTTTACAGGCGGATTGGGGGCGGCGGGCTTGCCTGTATAGGCAACAATACCCATAATAGGCACATAGCTACAAAAGGGAGACACAATCATGTTATCCACCATTGGAAGCAGGGAATTTAACCAGCACCCCAGCAAGGCGCAAAAGCAGGCGACTACCGCCCCCGTCTTCATTACGACGCACGGCAAGATGAGCCATGTGCTAATCAGCTATGATGAATATCGGCGGCTGACCGGCAGGCTGCAAAACGCATTGGAAGCACTAAGCCCCGCCGCAGAGCTGGCCGCCAAACTGGAAGGCGTGGAGCTGGAAATACCGCCGCGCAGCACCGCGCAAAGGCCGCCTGTTGATTTTGGGGAGGATTGAGCATGTACCTGCTGGATACCAACGTTATCAGCGAGACACGCCGCCCCGCGCGTATGCACCGCAATGTGAAAGCATGGCTGGAGCAAACCAGCCCCGAAAGCCTCTACACCAGCGTAATTGTCATGATGGAGCTGGAAAGGGGCGTTTTAGGCATGGAGCGCAAAGACCCCGTACAGGGCGCAATATTGCGGGAATGGCTGGAGCAGGTAATCAAACCCGCATTCACTGGCCGCATCCTGCCGATAGACGAGGCAACAGCGGGAATATGCGCCCGCCTGCACATCCCCGACCGCGCCCCTGAAAACGATTCATGGATAGCGGCCACGGCCAAGCAGCACGGCCTGACACTGGCCACCCGCAACGTGAAGGATATGCGGCACGCGGGTATAAAGCTGTTTGACCCCTTCGCTTAAAACCTTGACGCTTACCGGCAGGCCGTCCGATTTTCAGCCCCATATTGCAGATGCGGGGAATTTCCCCTACACTGAAAAACGCCTGAAATACGGCCAAAACGGCAGGGCAAAAACACCCTACCAAGCGATTATGGGGTAACTTTTGGGGTAACTTTTCCAAGGTTGGAAAATGTGATTTTATATAAATCAATAAGTTAAACTAAAAGTACGGAAGACCCCGCCTCCACCAAGATATCCGATAAGTATCCTATACTTATCTTCATTTCTGTGTTTTTTGGCACACTATTGGCAC
>NZ_JBQCVA010000045.1:0-17779 GCF_051962715.1 Neisseria sp. P0008.S010 | reverse complement strand
AGTGCGCAAAGCCATCTGAAGGCGATGTGTTTAAACCTGTTGAAAGCGGCTAACAGGCTAAGTGTGCCTGTTGCCGCTTAAAAGGCGGCTCGGATGCCTGATTATGGGGTATCAGGGGAGAATTAAGGGGGTATTTGGGTAAAATCAGGAGGTATTGGGGGAGGCGAAAACAGCCGAAAATCTTTGTTTAGGTTCCGGCTGTCAGCGAAAAGGTGAAGAGAGGTATTTTGCAAAGGTCTCGGCCTGTTTCTTATTTTAGCTAGTATTGCGGCGGGTTTTTCTGCGTTTTATACGGCACCAGGCTGCTGCGGGAGAGCAACAGCAGGCAGCCGAATATCATCATGCCCAAGGCAATCAGCGGCGACAGCTCAATCCAATAAGTGTTTCGCAAATATATCGCGGCTCCGACATACACCAGCAGGGGGCCGGCAACGACCGATTGCTTATTGATGCCGTCCATCAGGAGCACCAGCACGCCGACCGTGGCGAAAGCGGCGGCAATTAAGGTGAAGGTGGCGGGCAGGATGTCGGTACTTTTCAGAAACCAGGCCGCGCCGACGGTAATCAGCAGCAGCGGGAAAAAAAGCGAAGATTGGCGCATGGCTGTCTGCCTAGCGGCTCAAGGCGGCCTTCACCGCCTGATTGACCACGCCCATGTCGGCTTTGCCTGCCAGCCTGATTTTCAGCGCGCCCATCACTTTGCCCATATCTGCCATGCCCGATACGCCGGTTTCCGACAGCACGGCGGCGACTTCGGCGGCTATTTCTTCTTCGGACAGCATTTCCGGCAGATAGCGGTTCAATACTTCGATTTCGGCATTTTCTTTGTCCGCCAAATCCTGCCTGCCCGCATCAGCATAGATTTTGGCCGAGTCTTTGCGCTGTTTGATCATTTTGCCGAGTATTGCGGTAACGCGCGCATCGTCTGCTTCCGTGCGTTCGTCCACTTCAAACTGTTTGATGGCGGCATTGATTAAGCGGATTGTGCCGAGTGCCGTCTGATCTTTGGCTCGCATTGCGGCCTTCATGTCTTCGGTCAGTTTGGCTTTCAAAGTCATTTTGGTTTCCTTGTTCGAATCGGAAAGCGGGCATTATAAAACAAAAAACACCGCAAACGGATGCGGTGTTTTTTTGAAAACGGATAAGCGTTTCGGCTTAGTACATTTTCGGCGGCAGTTGTTGGCTGCGCAGGCGTTTTTGCAGGCGTTTGGCAGCAGCCGCTTTTTTGCGTTTGCGCTCGGTAGTCGGTTTTTCGTAGGCTTCGCGCGCGCGCAGTTCGGTCAGCAGGCCGGTTTTTTCGATGGCGCGTTTGAAACGGCGCATGGCAACTTCAAAAGGTTCGTTTTCTTTTACACGGATAGTAGGCATTTTATTTCCTTCAAATTTCGGATATTTCGTTAATAGTGGGGCCGTCTGAAAAAAGGGACGGCGTAAATCTGTTGTTATGCCGCTGTCTGCAAAGGGCAGGGCGGGGCATGCGCCGTGATGAAAACATCACCTCCTAACAAGGCCGTGCCGGCAGGGCGCGGCGGAAAATTCGGTTTGGCCGGACAATCCGGCGCGAAAGGCGCGGATTATGCGGTATTTTCGCTATGCAGTCAATGGTTTTCCCGCAAAAGGTTTTTCAGACGGCCTTTTCCGGAATCAGGATGAAGAACAGGCGCAGGCTGTAGAAGGCCTCGCGTTTCGGCCAGTCCAAACGGGCGAGTGCCTGTTCAGCAAAGGGCAGGTTTTGGTTGTCGAGCATGAATTCCACACTTTCGGCTTCGCCGTTGATTTGGCAGTAGTAAAAGCGGACGAAGTGGATGGCGTTGCCGATTCGGGTGCGTTTCAGTGCTTCTTTAACCGCACCGATGAGCGGTTCGGTTGGGCATTGCGGTTTGCCGCCGGTAAATTTGAGCGTGGGTCTGCCGATATAGGCGGCAAACGGCAGGCCGTCAAGCGTCCAGGTTTCTGCGCCGCCGGTTTGATTGAAGGCGTCGAGCATGAGGTTTAGCGCGCTTTTTTCAAAGTTGTCCCAATTCGCGCTGAGGGCTTTTTCGATGCTGCCGCCGATGTCGCCATAGGCTTCGTAGAGCAGGCGGCCGTCGGGCAGGCGGGTTTCCACGTCGAGGCGGGTAACGGTGCTGCCGTTGTTGCGGCTGTTGATGTAGGCCAGTGTATCGAAGGCAACGGGTATTTTGAATGCGGGCAGCAGTTTGCCTTCTTCTTCGCGGACGGTGTAGCCTCGGGAGAGCAGGGCGGCATGCAGGATTTGGTTGAGGGTGTAGTCGCAGTTTTCTTCGTTATCGGACATTTTGTTCTTTCAGACGGCCTGGATGTCGAAACGGATGTTGATTTTCGCCCATTGCTCATGTTCTTCCGCCAATGCGCCTGCGGTCAGCGGGTTTTCTTCCAGCCATTTTCCGCTGATGCGCAATATGAAGGAGGATGGGGCGGGGCTGCGCAGTTGGGTGAACTGCGGCAGGGTCAGCGGCAGGCGGGCGCGGTTGAACAGAACGGACAATCTCAGGGCGAAGAGTGCGTACCACATCATGGTGTTGCCGCCCGCCTGTTCCACTACTTTGCGCACGTCGCCGCGCTGGCCGAGGGTGAGGACGGAGAGGATTTGCTGTTCGCGGCGGGAAAAGCCCGGCATGTCGGCCTGGTCGAGGATGTAGGCGGTGTGTTTGTGGTAGGCGGTGTAGGCGATGTCGATGCCGATTTCGTGCAGTTTGGCCGCCCAGCGGAGATATTGCCGCCAGTGGTTGAGTTCTTGTACTGATGCGTTTTGGGCAAGGCTTTCGAGCAGGATGGAGGCGGTATGCGCCACGCGGTCGGCCTGGCTGAGGGAAACGTGGTAGCGTTGCTGGAACTGCGTAACGGTTTGTTCGCGCATGTCTTCGTTCAGGCTGCGGCCGATGAAGTCGTAGAACACGCCGTCGCGCAGGGCGGCATCGGTTACGGTCATGGTTTGCACGCCCAATTCTTCAAACACGGCCAGCATCACAGCCAAACCGCCGACGAATACTTCCAGCCTGTCTGCCTTCAATCCGGCAAATTTGGCCTTTTTCACGCTGCCGGCTTCGCAGATGCGCTGCATCAGTTTTTTCATGCCGGGGTAGCTGATGGTTTCTTCGGTGTTGCCGGTTTCGGCCGCCAATACGTCGCGGATGGATTTTGCCGAGCCGGAAGTACCGACGGCGAAATCCCAGCCGGTATCCTTATATGCTTTGGCGATGCGCTGTATTTCGGTGCGGGCGGCGGTGATGGCCGTCTGAAAGACTTTTTCGTCGATTTTGTTTTGGAAAAAACGCATGCTGTAGGTTACGCAGCCCAACGGCAGGCTTTCGGTACGCATGGGCTGGATGTCGCTGCCGATGACGAATTCCGTCGAACCGCCGCCGATGTCCACCACCAGCATTTTGTCGCCGTTCGGCGGCAGGGTATGCACCACGCCGGTGTAAATCAGGCGGGCCTCTTCGCGTCCGGCGATGATTTCGATGGGGAAGCCCAATGCGGCTTCGGCCTGCGGGATGAATTCGGCAATGTTTTTTGCCACGCGGAAGGTGTTGGTGGCGACGGCGCGCACTTGTTCTGCGGAAAAGCCGCGCAGGCGTTCGCCGAATTTGGACAGGCAGGAGAGGGCGCGCTGGCGCGAGGCTTCGTCGAGATATTTTTTATCGTCCAATCCGGCGGCAAAGCGCACCATTTCTTTAATCGAATCGACGACTTGTAACTGGCCGTTGTTGTTTTGGCAGATTTGCAGGCGGAAGCTGTTGGAGCCTAAATCGACGGAGGCAAGCATCTGCGGGGCATTTGGAGTATTCATAATAATCGGGGCGGGTAGGGCGGTTGGGCATGCAGGCCGTCTGAAAAATGGGGTTTCAGACGGCCTGTTGCGGTTCGGCTTATTCCCACTCAATCGTGGCGGGCGGTTTGCCGCTTACATCGTAAACCACGCGGTTGATACCTTTGACTTCGTTGATGATGCGGTTGGACACGCGGCCGAGCAGTGAGTACGGCAGTTCTGCCCAGTGTGCGGTCATGAAGTCGCTGGTGATGACTGCGCGCAGTGCGACGACGTAATCGTAAGTGCGCCCGTCGCCCATTACGCCGACGGATTTGACGGGCAGGAACACGGCGAAGGCTTGGCTGGTCAAATCGTACCAAGACGTGCCGTTTTCGTCGGTAGTGTTGCGCAATTCTTGGATGAAAATGTCGTCTGCCTGACGCAGCAAATCGGCGTATTCTTTTTTCACTTCGCCCAAGATGCGTACGCCCAAACCGGGGCCTGGGAACGGATGACGGTACACCATTTCGCGCGGCAAGCCCAAAGCGACGCCCAGTTCGCGCACTTCGTCTTTGAACAAGTCGCGCAAAGGCTCAAGCAGCTTGAGCTTCATGTTTTCAGGCAGGCCGCCGACGTTGTGGTGCGATTTGATGGCGTGGGCTTTTTTGGTTTTTGCACCTGCGGATTCGATTACGTCGGGGTAAATCGTACCTTGCGCCAGCCATTTGGCGTTGGTGAGTTTTTTCTCTTCGGCATCAAATACTTCGATAAATTCCGCGCCGATGATTTTGCGTTTTTTCTCAGGGTCGTTAACGCCGGCGAGTTTCGCCATGAATTGCTCTTCGGCATCGACGTGAATCACTTTCACACCCAAGTTGCGGGCGAACATATCCATCACCATTTTGCCTTCGTTCAGGCGCAAGAGACCATGATCAACGAACACGCAAGTCAGTTGATCGCCGATGGCGCGGTGAATCAGCGCGGCCGCTACGGAAGAGTCCACGCCGCCGGACAAACCTAAAATCACTTCGTCGCTGCCGACCTGTTCGCGGATTTTGGCAACAGCTTCTTCGATGTAGTTCGGCATCGTCCAGCTCGGTTGCGCACCGCAGATGTCCAAGACAAAGCGGTTCAACAGGGCGCGGCCTTGTTTGGTGTGGGTCACTTCGGGGTGGAATTGGATGCCGTAGAATTGTTTTTCGACGTTTTCCATCATGGCAATCGGGCATGACGGGGTATCGCCGATGACGGCAAAGCCGTTGGGCAGTTTGGATACTTTGTCGCCGTGGCTCATCCATACGTCCAGCGTATTCGGCGCGTCGTCGTAAATATCGCGGGTCAGTTCGCTATCGATGGTTTTGACTTGCGCGTAACCGAATTCGCGCTGGTTGCCGGGCTGCACCTCGCCGCCCAAGTGGTGCGCCATAAACTGCATTCCGTAACAGATGCCCAAAACCGGAATACCCAAATCGAAGATGCCGGTATCGGCTTGATAGTCGGATTCGTAAACGGAATTAGGGCCGCCGGAAAGGATGATGCCTTTCGGATTGAAGGCTTTGATTTCGTCCAAAGGCATGTCGAAAGAATGCAGCTCGCAATAAACATGGGCTTCACGCACGCGGCGGGCAATCAGCTGGGTAACTTGCGAACCGAAGTCGAGGATGAGGATTTTGTCTTGGGTCATAATCGGAGAAAAGGTTAAAGTCAGTCGGAATCGGAAACTTGCGGATTTTAACACAAGGCCGTCTGAAATGTTGCCGCACGGTTTTCAGACGGCCTCAAAACGCCATGTGCCGCTTTCGTTATAAGGAAAGACAAACACGGTATTTCTACCTTTTCAGACGGCCTCTTAAAATGGAACGACCATTGATAAGGACATACGGACATGAATTACTTCCCCATGTTTGCCGACCTTCGCGGCCGGCCTGTTTTGGTTGTAGGCGGCGGAACGGTAGCCGAGCGCAAAATCCAATCGCTGCTGGATGCCGGGGCAACAGTCTTGCTGGCAGCGCGGGAACTGACCGAAAACCTGCAAACATGGGCAGAAGAAGGCAGGATTTGCCGCATTGCCGAAAGTTTTTCAGACGGCCTCATCAGACAGGCAGTGCTGGTCATCGCCGCCACCGACGATGAAGAATTAAACCGACGGGTGGCCGATGCGGCAGAACGCGGCAACAAATTGGTCAATGTAGTGGACAGGCAGGAATTGTGCAGCTTCATCGTGCCTGCGGTGATTGACCGCTCGCCCGTCCAAATCGCCGTATCCAGCGGCGGCACATCGCCCGTGCTGGCACGTCGGCTCCGCCTTCAAATCGAACAACTGGTGCCGCAGCATATCGGCTTGATGGCGCAAATTGCCGGCGAAAACCGCGAATCTGTCAAACGGCAATTCGGCAGCCTCCCCGAACGCCGCCAGTTTTGGGAACAGCTTTTCGCCGGACGTTTTCAAGATTACTGCACCCAAAACAACCGTCCGCAGGCCGATTTGCAGTTAAAGGCCGAGCTGGCCGCCAAACAGACGCAGCAAGGCTTTGTTACCTTGGTCGGCGCGGGGCCGGGCGATGCCGGATTGCTTACCATCCATGCTTTTCAGGCCATACAGGCGGCCGACGTAGTGCTATATGATGCCTTGGTCAGCACGGATATTCTCCGCCTGATTCGGAAAGATGCGGAGAAAATCAACGTCGGCAAACGGGCGGGCGGCCATAAAGTACGGCAGGAAGAGACCAATGCCTTATTGCTCGAATATGCCCAAAAAGGCTGCCGTGTGGTACGTCTGAAAGGCGGAGACCCGTTTGTATTCGGCAGAGGTGGCGAAGAATTACAGATACTGGCCGAGGCAGGCATCCCGTTCAAAATCATTCCCGGCATCACTGCGGCCGTCGGCGCGGCGGCTTACGCGGGCATCCCGCTGACGCATCGCGATTACGCGCAATCCGTACAATTCATCACCGGGCAATGCAAGGCCGACGGCAGCGATGTAGATTGGGCGAGCTTTGCCCGCAGCAACCAGACTTTGGCGGTCTATATGGGAACCATCAAAGCGGAAAATATCGCCGCACGGCTAATCCGCCACGGCCGTGCCGCCGATACGCCTTGCGCCGTCATCAGTAACGGAACGCGGCAAAATCAAACCGTGGCAACAGGCGTACTGTCCGATTTGCAGTGCTTAACGGCAAATGCCGCCACACCTGCATTGATTGTTATTGGCGAAGTGGCGGCATTACATCATCGTTTGGCTTGGTTTCAAAGTGAAAACACTGCGGTTGCCAAGGCTGCGTGAAGCTGAAACTTAATTACGCATAACTTATATTATGTTAATTTATATACCGTGATAT
The DNA here is from genome assembly GCF_051962715.1 of Neisseria sp. P0008.S010. Taxonomy (NCBI): domain Bacteria; kingdom Pseudomonadati; phylum Pseudomonadota; class Betaproteobacteria; order Neisseriales; family Neisseriaceae; genus Neisseria; species Neisseria sp. P0008.S010. Next base: position 10,669 of record NZ_JBQCVA010000045.1, on the reverse strand, counting down.
TCTAATAAACAGCTTTATTCTAAGATTCTTGATTCTCCGCTCAGTTTGCTCCTTCCCTATCAACCTATAATATTATTACGGCCTCTGTATATCAAACAAACTCACTACGCTTTAGTCGTTTGCCTTTCCTTCGGTAAATATCCTTTCAACCACTTCGACAAAGCGGCGCGGCTCACGTTCCAACAACTGCGGCAAGTCGTCTGAAACGGCGGCAAGTTTGCCTTTGGCAGGCGTGTCAAGGTACGCAGCTTTGCGGCTGGCGAAGGCTTCTTCCACGGTTACATTGTGGTAGCGGTATGGCGCGTTCCGGTGATGGTGAGGCTCATGGTGGGTTTTCTTTGTGTTATGGTTCGGACAGCCTGAAAAAGGTTCTTTGTTTCAGGTGCAGGCTGCTTTTTATAATTAAATTCAATCTGGTACAGCGTTGCCGATGCCCTTTAAGCAATGATATTCCCATCAGCTCAAAAAGCAGCCTACACCCGGTTGCGGCCGGGTTAGGCGCTTATCGCGACGGCTTGAGTCCACCGGTGAAGAGGATGGCGGGAACCAATATCGGGCTTAACAGCAACATGCCGACTGAGCTGCCATCCAGCGGTTTGACCGAACGCTGCGTGCGGCCCTCTTCACGAATCTCCAGAGTGATGGGGGTTGCCAGCCGGTTTTGTGCCAGCAGCGCTTCGCGGTTTTGCAGTTTGACCTGCTGCCAGTTGGTGTCCGCCGCAACAAATACGTAGATAGATTTACCGTCGTCCGTTTTAGATACACGAAACTCTTGACCAAGCTCGGCAGTAATGCCTCGGGTTCTCAGTTGCATCTCAAATGCTTGCAGGTTTTTCTCACGACTCTCGCTGTACGGGTAAAGGATATCCAGTCCGACGTAGTATTTGCCGGAGGGGTTACCCATAGAGAGCCGGTAGCGGACGGCATCATTGAAAATACCCGCCTGTTGCGCCGCTTGGAAAATAGGCGGCAGGGCGATGCTGTATTCGTTTTTGTTGGTGATGATGTACATCTGCGGTTTGGTGCTGCTGCTAGTGCCCGCCTTCTCACCGTAAAAACCCAATATGCGCTCTTGGCGGAACAGGGTTGGCGTGTAGGTGTACGTCGTGCACGCGCCCAGCAGCAGTGCGGCAATGATGGGAAGGAGGTATTGTTTCATGGTATATCCTTTAAGGGTGGTTGATGAAGGGTTTTGGTGTGCAGGCTGCTTTTTGGGTTTCAGGTAGCTTACTGCCATTTCACTTTCCTAACCACCCATTCTTCTCCAAATAATCCCGCGCCACGTGTTCCGCGCTTTCGCCTTTCACTTTCACGCGGTAGTTCATTTCGCTCATTTCCGCTTCGCTGATTTTGCCTGCCAAGCGGTTCAGCGCGGCCACGATTTGCGGATTTTTTGCGGCAAATCCGGCTTTCATCAGCGGTGCGCCTTGATAGGCGGGGAACAGGGAAATGTCGTCTTTCAGCAGGCGCAGCTGGTATTGCTTCAATTCGGCATCGGTGGAGAAGGCTTCCACCAAGTCGATTTTGTCATTCAGCAGCGCCGTATAGCGCAGGGCGGGCTCTAGGCGGACGATATGTTTTAACGTGATACCGGCAGCCTGCATGCCTTTGTAGCCGTCTGCCCGGTCGGTAAACTCCAGTGAGAAACCTGCTCGGATATCGGGCGCAACCTGCTTTAAGTCGCTGATTGTCTTCAGTTGGCGCGCCGCGCCGTAGCTTTCTTTGACTGCCAACGCATAAGTGTTCTGATAAGACATCGGCGGTAGAAATTCCAGCCGATATTGTTCTGCCAATAATTGTTTGCCCAGTTGATAGGTTTCGTCGGGCGACAGGCGGCGGTTTTTCTGTTCGGGCGGCACTTGCACCAAGGTTTCCAGCACCGTGCCGGTAAATTCGGGGTAAATGTCGATTTCGCCGCTATTCAGCGCGTTGAACAGGAAGGTGGTTTTGCCGAAATTGGGTTTGAGTGTGATTTTGATATTCGGGTTTTCACGTTCAATCAATAATTTATACATGTTAATCAGAATATCAGGCTCGCTGCCCATTTTGCCGGCAATCACCACATTTTGCGTGGCAGGTGTAAATGAAATTTGCGACAGACCGAGTGCGCCGAAGCCTACCGCCAATGCAAGAATAATCGGCAACTTGCGTCGCGATTTTTGCAACAGCCCGATCATGCCGCTGACGCCGACAGCTAGTAACGCGGAGAGCAATGCGCCTGTAAACGTCATCGTCATGTTGTTGCGGTCGATGCCGAGCAGAATCAGGTTGCCCAAGCCGCCGGCGCCGATTAACGCCGCCAGCGTTGCCGTGCCGACAATCAGCACCGCCGCCGTGCGGATGCCAGAAATCATGGCAGGCAGCGCCATCGGCAGCTCAATCCGCCATAGCGACTGCCAACGCGATAGGCCGAATGCGGTGTACGCATCTTGAATCGATTGGTCGATTTGGGTCAGCCCCAAATAGGTATTTTGAAAAATCGGCAGCAGCGCGTATAGCGTGAGCGCAATCAAGACGGGCGGCGAACCGATACCGACAAACGGAATCAGCAAACCCAGCTGTGGGGTGGTGTTAGTTTTGTCATAGTGGGGAATACGAAAAAAAAGGGTGGAATTTTAATAAAAACAGAAAAATAGAAGAAAAGCCGGCAAAATTTGAAAATGCAAAAAATCGCGCAAAACTTGTCAAAGTTCTGACAGTAAACAAACAAAACCATCACGGCGCGATACCGCAGTCCCAGAGGTATTTTCCGAGAATTTGGAACTCGTCAGGGTTATCGGCGGTTAGGGTTAGTTGGATTGTGGGGTAGATGGATTTGTTTGGGTTATCGCTGATAATGTTTAGGGTATCGGCGGTCAGGCGTTGCAGACGCTTGACACGCAGTTCGTCGTGTTGGCGGAATAAATAGATGCCTTCGCGGGTGTATTGGGCAACGGATTGCCACATGACGGTGCCTTGGTCTATAAGGGTGGGAAACATGCTGTCGCCATCGATACGGGTACAGAAGCAGTCAGCAGGCGTCAGTCTCAGGTGTTGGAAAAATGAGGTGCGAAACCACATTGCTTCAGGATCGGTATCCCACGGTATTGCCCCCGCCCCCGCGCTAGCGAAGACTTCTTTGTAGTATCGAACGGGCACGATTTTACTGGTGTCCTGACGGGATGCCCATTCCATATACGGAAAAATGTCTGGCGGTAAGGCCGTTTGTTCTAGTTGGGTTTCTTCCCGAACGCCGCTTTCTGCTCCGTCTATCAGGTGCAATAATCCTTTTTTTTCTAACTCTTCAATAACATAGGTTGGAAGTTGAAAAATGGTCTTCTTCCCCCCTGGTCCTCCTCTTCCATCTACTTTTTCAAATGGCCATTCCTCTCTTTTAGCTTTTGTAGATATTCCTCTTTCTGTTTTGGGCAGGGTTTTCAAATCTGCAGATTTGGCTAGAACCTCTAAATCTGATGCACTGAACCACGCATTCATAGTTCCGAACTTTCCTAAAAAGTACCGAAAAATATAGAAAAATAAATTTCAATATAAATCAATTTGTTAAATAGAAGTACCGAAAAAAGTGCCGAAATAAGAGTTGCGAAATATATTTCTATACTCTATGATTTTAAAAACAGCGAAACGACAGCTTTAAAGCAGTATAGCCGATTTTGCGATGCTCTTTAACAATTTGGAAAAAAGCCGAAAAAAGACGGGTATTCGACCCGTCAGGAAGGAGACTGTTTAACAGGCCGTCTGAAAATGATTCGGACGGCCGATTAAGCAGTTTTATTGAAATATTCAACAAATGCGAAAGGACTTAAAAAATGAAACATGTTGCAAATGTTATGAGAATGAATGATTGGAATACAAATCAGGAAAGCACGGTAGGGCGAATCTTTGCCCAAGGGCGTGGAAAAGCCAAAAAGCACCTGATTGTATGGCTGAACGGAAAAAAAGAAGTGTTTGGCGGTAACTATTACGACGCATGCACTGCCGGACTGAGTGCCGATACGTGGAATTTCATCCGCCCCGTCTAATATTTAACAGGAGGTTGTTTATGCACCCGGAACTGATTAGGGCTGAAATCAAGATGAAGGGGCTGTCGCTTGCCGATGTGGCTGCGATGGCGGGTGTCGGCGAAAGCACGGTGCGTCAGGCTTTAAGGAAGCCTTCGACTGCGGGCGAGGTGGCAATTGCCGAGGTTTTGGGCAAGCCGCTGCACAAATTGTGGCCGGAGCGGTGGACAAAAGACGGGCGGCGCATCCGCCCGCGCTACGCACACTTATATAAAGAGGCAGCGGCATGAAAACGCATTATTCTATTTCTGAACTTTATAAAATGAGTTTGGAAATTCTACCAAGTACCGAACGCGGCATTCAAATAAGGGTTCAGAAAGAATCCTGGCCTTTCATCGAAGTCGCTGGTAAGGGCGGCAAAAACGGCAAACGCCGTGAATATGCCCCGCCGCCCGATGTGATGAAACAGATTCAGGCGCGGAAGCTGGAGGAGGCCTTGGGCGGACTGGAAGATTTACCCTCGCCCACGGAGATGGAAGGCAAACCCGCCGTCAGGAATGAAGAAACCCCACTCGTCCTGCCTGAAACGGTGTGTATTGTCGATGGTTCGACCGAGCAACAGCGTTTATGCGAATCATCGCGCCGCGGTGTACTGGCGGCGGTTGAGCGGGTAATGGCCGAAGCGGGCGTATCGAAGGAGGCGGCGATTACTACTGTTTTGACTCAGGCGAAGATGCCGGGCTTCGAGCATATTGCGAAGCTGTTTTCCCTTGCGGCGGATGGGCGAGGCGGCGGAAAAGGGCAGGCGCAGGGGCGTGTTGACTACATGCGCGGCGCGGCGGTGGTAACGGGCGGGCTGGAAGCCGCCCCCGTAACCGTGTCCTATCAGGCCTATACCGGCAAAGAGGTGGCGGCGGTAATAAACGATACCGGCGCGGCCGCGCTGGACACACGCATCGGCAAAACCGCGCCCGGCAGCCTGCATCACGGCGGCAACGGCGGATACTGCCGCCCTGTACCTCGGCCGCACGTTAAACCATACCCCTTCCGTCCATCGCGCAGGCTGCACCCGCGCCGCAAGCAAGGATGCCCCGCCGCTGCGATACTGCGGCCGAAGCACGACCGCTGCCGCCGCCTCGCGCTACCGCTGTATATCTGCCGCCCAAACCGCCGCAGGCCGTCTGAAAACCTGTATCCGTCCCCGCCACGGTGCAACGGACGGCGCGGGCATATGCCGCACCGGGCGCGCGCTCCCGCCGCAGGCATCCACACCTGCCGCCGCGCCGAAAATGGGGCGGCCAAAATCCCGCCGTGCGAATACTACCCGCTGCCGATACCCGAACCGCAGCCCGACGGCCTCAAAACCTACATCTGTGAACCGCGCCCGAAAGCCGACCGCATGCACCTGCGCTTCAGGCGCAAGAAACTCGGCCACGACCCCGGCCGCATCCCCCTTGCGTTCGCCTGCCATACCGTGCAGGGCGTGCCCGTCAGAAAGGCCTACATCATGCTCAACCGCGTTACCGCAAGCTTCGACAACGGCAAACCGCTGGACATCCTCGCCGCATCCTTTGCCGCCGACACCGGCGGCTACTGCTGGCAATGCTCCGTCACCCTGCCGCCCGACTCTTTCGCCCGCCTGAATATGGACGGGCGCGATAAGGGAAAGGAGGCCGTCATCACCGTGGAAGCCGCCGGCCATACCTTTGCCTTTATTGCCGAAGAATACGGCGACACCCGCCGCTTCGGGCAAAAAGACTACACCGTTTCAGGCCGCAGCCTGACCGCCTACCTCGGCGCGGATTACGGCAAACCGGGCAGCGGCACTTATCAAAACGCCGTCTATGCCCGACAAATCGCCGACGCACAGCTTGAGTTTAGCGGCTTTAAAGTCATCGGTTGGCACATCTCCGACTGGCTGGTGGCGGGCGGCAGCTACGCCGTGACCGGCAAAACACCGATGGCCGTTTTACAGGAGCTGGCCAAAGCGGCGGGCGGTTTCATCGAAAGCGACCCGCACCTGCCCGTCGTCCGCATCAAATCGCGCTGGCCGAAGGCCGCCTGGCAGATTGCCGAAGCTGCACCCGACGCCACCGTGCCGTCGTCCGTCATCCTGCAAATCAACGGGCGGCGTACCGTTTCCGAACGCTGCAACGGCGTATTCGTCTGGGCGGAGCACGCCAAAGGCCGCGCCGGCGACGTATACCGGCAGGGCAGCAGCCGGGAACCGCGCGCCGCCGCCCTGACCGATACCCTCTACACCGATACCGACGTTTTAACAGCAGCCGGCATGGCGGCCTTGAGCGATACCGGCATCCACAAAACCGAAACCGTGCTGATGCCCGTATCGGAAAAATACGGCATCCCCTTTGCGCAACTCGGCCAAATCTGGCAGATACAGGAACCGGAAGGCCACTGGCAGGGCGTGATTACCGGCATCACGCTGACCGTCGAAACCGAAAACGGCGCGCCGAAAATCACACAAAGCGCGGTTATCGACCGCTATATGGACAAATAAGGGAAAGATTGAAAATGAACGTCTTGCAAAGGCTGAATGCCGTCTTGGATAGGAAAAGCACGGGGGTGGCGAAAATCACGGGACACCTCGGCGGCAATGCCTGGGCGGCACAAAGCCAAACGGGCGGCAACCTGATACTGACAGGCGAAGCAGAGGCGGGCGGACGGGTGTTTTACGATCAGCACACCAACCGCATCACGGGCCGCGCGCCCGATTTGGCCGTTACCGACCTGCCGCTGGTTTGATGCAGTACGACCGGCCCGAAAAGGCCGTCTGAAAACATACAATAAGAAATATCTCATCTAAAGAGGGACGGCGACACACCGGTGCGGGAACACCGATGCGCCAGCCAAGCGGAAAGCACCCGCATGACTTCGAGGCCGTCTTGCCTGTACAGGCGGCGGCGATTGTAAACCAATCGGAGACCATGCACCATGACTATCTACCGCGAACTGCGCTGCGCAGCCTGCAGCAAATTACTGGCCGTTGGCAGCGGCACCGTGCAAATTAAGTGCCAACGCTGCAAAACAGTAAACCAATTCAGTTCTTTAACAACCCAGAGCACCCAGAGTGCCGAAACTGCGACCACCACGCAGAAAGGCACTTATGTACCGCAAAGCCCCACTACCGTTCACCGGCCAAAAACGTAACTTTTTAAAGCTGTTTAAACAGGTATTAAATGAGCATATCCCCGGCGATGGGGAGGATTGGACAATCTTAGACGCCTTCGGCGGTTCCGGCCTCTTATCGCATACCGCCAAACAATGCAAACCGGCCGCCCGCGTTATTTATAACGATTACGACGGCTACAGCGCACGCCTGCAGCACATTCCCGACATCAACCGCCTGCGCCGCCTGCTTGCCGGTATCTTGGAGCCCGTGCCGCGCAGCAAACTGGTGCCGCCGGCGATTAAGGCCGCCATCGTGGCCGCCATCCGCAGTTTCGGCGGCTATATCGACCTCGACTGCTTGGTTTCATGGTTGCTATTCAGCGGCAACACCGCCGCCTCTTTGGACGAGCTATGCCGCAAAACCATGTACAACTGCATCAGCCTCAGCGACTACCCCGAGGCACAAGACTACCTGCAAGACGTGGAGATAGTCGGCCAATCCTACCGCGAGCTGATACCGCAACATATCGGCAACCCGCGCACGTTATTGGTACTCGACCCGCCCTACGTCTGCACCCAGCAGGGCAACTACCGCAAGGCAGCCTACTTCGGCATGGTCGAGTTCCTGCGACTAATGGCAATGGTGCGGCCGCCATTTGTCTTCTTCTCCAGCACCCGCAGCGAACTACCCGCCTATCTCGACCTCGTAGCCGAACTGCGCCTGCCCGGATGGGAGCGTTTTGCAGGCAGCCAAACCTTGACTGTGAGCAGCACCATCAACCGTAATTCAAGCTACGATGACCACCTGATTTATAAGTTCTGACGGCAAGCGGCATGCGACTCTTAAAGGTATAAGATAATCCCCGTTTAACAGACTATTAAACGGGGATTATTTTAGGTAAAAGATGATGGGTAAGCTAAATTTTGCGCGGGGTTTGTCATAGATTGGCATAGAACATTATAAAATCAAAGTTCTTCCAATTTATCCAGTACAACCTTAAGTTGATTGATTCTGCCAACTTCGCCCGTACCGTCCAGTGCGGCTATAAATCGTTCAATAACCTCACTGTTTCCACCTATGCTGATTTGCTTGTAATTCGGGTTTGACAGGCGTTTCCGCATGGCCGCTTTGGCTGATGCCGCCCGCAACCCCTTACTGTGCTGGGTTGTAGAATTACTCATCATCCAAGTCCTTGGTTTTGACGCCAATGGCGTATGCCCAAACGGCGGCGGCAAGTTGCTGGTGGTAGGCAAGGTCGGGAGATTGCATCTTCCCCCCGTGGTAGGTGATACCCGCCCCACCCTCCGTTTGGCGCGGCATCTCGGCCACGGCACCGAGTGTGTTTTGCAGGTTTTGTTCGATTTTTTCCAGATGTTCCTGCATGTCGGGCGGCAGCTCCTTCTTTCCCGCTTCCCACCTTTTCCAGGTAGTTTCCGATACCCCGTCCGGGTGATCTGGGCGGGCGGCCTTGGTATTGGCGTAGATGGCGGCAAAGTTGGCACCGCTGACGCGGCCTATCAGCTTGGCCCAAATGGTCGGCTCGATAACGCGGTACATATTGATGCCGCTTAGGGCGGCCTGACTGTACGGGCTGGCAACCCGCATTTGGGCAGGATTTACGCCCGCGTAATACATCAGGTCGTAAATCTCATTGTAATCAAAGCCGAATTTGGCGTTTGCAATCCAGACATCCTCAAATGTCCAGTCGTAAATCGGATGGGCGGTGTAAGTGCCGTCCGGATTATGGGTGGTCCATTGCAGGTTGCGGTGTGTGTTTTTATCTTAGTTGATGGCGCGCCAACGGTTTAGGCTTTCCTGCGCACGGATGCCAATTAAGCCTATGGTTTTGCCTTTTCCGCCGCATTCATGGTCGTGATACCAGCGGCCGAATTGTTTGTAAATGTCGGCCTGATGCATACCTTCCTGATAAAAATCAAATTGTTGATTTTCAATGTTAGTAACGCATTCGTAATCCGGCATAGGCCGTACCCATAGTTCTTCCTTCCCCCGTTCCCACGGATACCAGTGGGTTTCGAACATGCTGGCGGACGTGTCCACCGCCATAGGCAGGCACAGCCAATACGGCCGTATCAGGTCGGCATTACCCAGCATGGTGCGGGTAACGTAATCGGTGGTGGCGGTGTATTGTGCCTCAAAGTCTTGGTGCATCACCGCAATCCTGCGGTTGATACCATGCTCACGCATATATTGCAGCACCAGATTCAGCAGCAGGCCGCTGTCTTTGCCACCACTGAAGGACACATATATATTGTCAAATTCATTAGACAGTACAGATAGTACGGCAAGGTGAGGCAACGCCGTACTGGTTTAAAGTTAATCCACTATAACACTGCCCTTCTCACAGCTTCCTGTCCCTGTTTATCCAACCGTAAGAATCGGTGGATGATGCGTTCGGCATCGGGTGCGTCGGCGGTGGAAAACAGCGATTGCACGTAATCGTTTGCCGGCTGCTTTTTGATTTCTTCAGGTGTGCCGATTTGTACCAGTTTGCCGTTATGCATTACACCGATACGGCATGCAAGTTTCACCGCTTCCTGCATATCGTGGGTAACAAAAACGATAGTGGTGCCAAATTTTTGGTGAATCATGGCAATTTGGTCTTGCAGCACGGTGCGCACCAGTGGGTCAAGCGCGGAAAACGGTTCGTCCATCAGCAGAACTTGGGGCTTGGCGGCAATGGCGCGCAAAATGCCGATGCGCTGCTGTTCACCGCCGGAAAGTTCGTGCGGATAACGGTCGCGGTAGTGCGCGGGGTCGAGTTCCACCAGTTCCAATAATTCATTCACACGCGTTTTGCGTTCTGCTTTCGGCCACCCCAGTACGTCTGGCATGAGTTCGATGTTTTCCGCTACGGTCATGGTGGGGAACAGGGCGATTTGCTGCAATACGTAACCGATTTGGTGGCGAAGCTGGCGGATGTCGTAATCTTTAATCCGTTTGCCGTGCAGATAAACGTTACCATCGGTCGGTTCAATCAGCGCGTTAATCATGCGTAGCGTGGTCGATTTTCCGCTGCCCGAACCACCCACCAACACGAAAAATTCCCCCTGATAAATGGTCAAATCCAAATCGCGCACAGCATATTTACCGTCATATTGCTTGCCTACGCCACGAAATTCGATAAAGGGAGTTAGGCTATCTTGCATGGGGACATTTCCTGTCGTTGATTAAAATAAAAATATATTGCTGCCAATAAACTGCCAGGTAATTGGTACAGCTGCATGATGACGGCAAGCGATACGATAAGCAACACATCACTTGAGACCTTTGCAAAATCCCCCCAAAATCCCCTAAATTCCCACCAAGACATTTAGGGGATTTTCCATGAGCACCTTCTTCCAGCAAACCGCACAAGCCATGATTGCCAAATACATCGACCGCTTCCCGCTATTAAAGTTGGATCAGGTGATTGATTGGCAACCGATCGAACAGTACCTGAATCGTCAAAGAACCCGTTACCTTCGAGACCACCGCGGCCGTCCCGCCTATCCACTGCTGTCCATGTTCAAAGCCGTCCTGC
>NZ_JBQCVA010000044.1:0-19358 GCF_051962715.1 Neisseria sp. P0008.S010 | reverse complement strand
GTTCGGGTTAAGGGTAAATCTGATTGCAGGACTGATTAATGCGATGGGATGAATATTTTCGCAAGAGGTCTAATATCAGTTTGCAGCGATTGGAGAAAATTGCCTCCATTTTGGGAATGAATACGGTCGACTTATTGGAGAATGGTGGTCATTTGGTCTGCTTAGTAAGTGAAAACAACAGCTCCAATTATTATGGAGTATCAGCGGAGCTATCGGCAGAGTTAGAGTGCTATAAGTTAATGTTGCAGCATAAAGACGAACTGATTGAGAAGCAAAGGGAGCTATTGGAACAACAAAAAAGAGAGTTAGCTGCTTTGAATGAAATTATCGCTCTCATGAAGGGAAGGTCTTCCTAGTGCGTATTTACGTTCTTACAGTTATGGGAAAATATCGTTGCAGGTATTTTCAGATAGCTTGAAAAAGGGTAGAATTTTGCGCTTTGGCTACGGTTAAAGCTGATTTAACCTATTATCTTATTAATTTTTATAGGAGCATTCATCATCGCTCAAGAACGCGAAGCACGAATCAACGGCGAAATTACCGCCAAAGAAGTGCGTTTAATCAGTGAGTCAGGCGAACAGCTTGGTGTCGTATCGGTTCGTGAAGCTTTGGCTATGGCCGAAGAGCAGGATGTGGATTTGGTAGAGATTTCCCCTACTGCCAAACCGCCCGTGTGCAAACTGATGGATTACGGTAAATATAAATACCAACAAGCCAAGAAACGCGACGAAGCCAAGAAAAACCAGAAGCAGGTACAAATTAAGGAAATCAAATTCCGTCCGGGTACCGATGAAGGCGATTATCAAATCAAAATGCGTAACATCAACCGCTTCTTGGCTGACGGCGATAAAGTTAAAGTGACACTCCGTTTCCGCGGTCGTGAAATGGCTCACCAGCAACTCGGTGCGCAACTTTTAGAACGCGTGAAAGAGGATTTGGCGGAAGTAGCCCAAATCGAATCCTTCCCTAAAATGGAAGGACGTCAAATGGTGATGATGATTGCACCGAAGAAAAAATAAAGCTATAATTCTCGGCTTACTCCGATTGCCGCTTCGGAGTAAGCTTTTGATTGGCGGCAAAAACCGTGGCATTTTGGGTTCAAGTGTTTGAAACCAATGTTTTAAAACCCCCTGATGCCTTATCTAATAACGAATGGAGTTTTCCCATGCCTAAAATGAAAACCAAGTCTAGCGCGAAAAAACGCTTCAAAGTACTGGGTAACGGCGGTGTAAAACGCGCTCATGCGTTCAAACGCCACATCTTGACTAAAAAGACCACTAAAAACAAACGCCAACTGCGCGGTACCTCTATGGTAAACGATCGCGATTTGGCTTCTGTTGCTAAAATGTTACCCTACGCTTAAGGAGTTTAGAATATGCCACGCGTAAAACGCGGTGTAACCGCTCGTGCCCGTCACCAAAAAATCTTCGCGTTAGCCAAAGGCTATCGCGGTCGTCGTAAAAACGTATACCGCGTTGCCAAGCAAGCGGTAATGAAAGCCGGTCAATACGCATACCGTGACCGTCGTCAACGCAAACGCCAATTCCGTCAATTGTGGATTGTTCGTATCAATGCAGGTGCCCGTGAAAATGGCCTGTCTTACAGCAAATTCATGAACGGTCTGAAACGCGCCGCTATCGAAATCGACCGCAAAGTATTGGCTGATCTGGCTGTATTTGATAAAGCCGCTTTTGCACAATTGGTTGAGAAAGCCAAAGCTGCTTTGGCCGCTTAATCCAAAAAATTTGAAAAGGAAGCTACGGCTTCCTTTTTTCTTTGTCTGAAGAAAGTCTATGTGATTGATTTTCTTTCTTTAAAGTCTATTTTTTTGAATTGATTTGCGCTAAAATACGCCGATTCTATCAAACGGATTGGCCGTAAACGATAAAAGGTCGTCTGAAAAGTTTGGCAACACCAAACCATACAGGCGGCCTCATTGTTTCAGACGACCCATCATCAACCGACAGACGATAAAACCACTATGGAAAATGTAAACCGTATCGTTGCAGAAGGCATTGCCGCAGTAGAAGCCGCGCAAGACTTCAACGCTCTAGAACAAATCAAAGCCCGTTATCTTGGCAAAACCGGCGAGTTGACCGGACTTCTGAAAACCTTAGGTCAAATGTCGCCTGAGGAGCGCAAAACCATAGGTGCGCATATCAATGAATGCAAAAACCAGTTTCAGACGGCCTTTAACAATAAACGCGATGCGCTCAACGAAGCCAAACTGCAAGCCCAGCTCGCTGCAGAAGCACTCGATATTACCCTGCCCGGACGCGCGCAGGAAAACGGCGGTCTGCATCCCGTAACCCTGACTTTGCAGCGCGTGGTCGAACTCTTTCACGGCATGGGTTTTGAAGTGGCAGACGGCCCGGAAATCGAAGACGATTTCCACAACTTCCAAGCCCTGAATATCCCCACAAACCACCCGGCCCGCGCTATGCAGGATACGTTCTACGTTGAAAACGGCGATGTTTTGCGTACGCACACTTCCCCGATTCAAATCCGCTATATGCTCGATAAAAAAGAGCCGTCCATCCGCATTATTGCCCCCGGCCGTGTTTACCGCGTGGACAGCGACGCCACACACTCGCCCATGTTCCACCAAGCTGAAGGCCTGTGGGTAGAAGAAGGCGTAACTTTCGCCGATTTGAAAGCCGTGTTCACCGATTTCATCCGCCGCTTTTTCGAACGCGATGATTTGCAAGTACGTTTTCGCCCGTCTTTCTTTCCGTTTACAGAACCGTCCGCCGAAATTGACATCATGGGCGAAAACGGCAAATGGCTGGAAGTCGGTGGCTGCGGCATGGTGCATCCCAACGTGTTGAAAAACGTGAATATCGACCCCGAAAGATACACCGGTTTCGCCTTCGGCATCGGCCTCGATCGTTTCGCCATGTTGCGTTACAACGTGAATGATTTGCGGCTGTTTTTCGATAACGATTTGAACTTTTTGAAGCAGTTTTATTAAATAAGGGCTCATCATGGATATTAATCTCAAAGTTGCAACATCAAGGCTATTTCCAAAATCTAGATTTGAAATGATATATTTTGAAGCTGTTGCAAATGCTCTTGATGCAGGTGCAACAGTTATTGATATTGACATAGTATATAGAAATAGTGATTTTGAAAGATTTACTATTATCGATAATGGATGTGGATTAAATGATGAGAATTATAATAGATTTTCTGAGCTTATGGAGGCAAAAGACAATGCCCATAAAGGGCAAGGCAGATTGGTTTATCTTGTTTACTTTGAAAATATAGAGATAATTAGTCAATTTAGAGACTCTACTAATAATACTAAAAAAAGAGAATTTTATTTTAACTATAATTTTGATAAGGAATATGGCGGAGAAGTTGAGCAAGTAAATGGAGAGATTAATAAGGAGGGGACAAAGTTATCCTTTTCTGGGAAGTTAAAAGATTTGTATAGAATGAAATCAATTCAAGCAAATCATATTAAACATATTAAAGAGGAAATACTTGCTGAGTTTCTTCCTTGTTTATACAAAATGAAACAGAAAGGTATTGATTTAATTATTAATATTAGAAGTCATATAAATGATGAGGAATGTGTATCGATAATAGATGTAAATGATATTCCTGAGTTTCATTGTAAGTCTTTCCCAACCATTGAACTTATACCTGAAAATGGCAATGGAGCAGTATTACGAGATCCAAATTCTTATTTGTATTATTCAATAAGACGTTTAGATAATGAAGAACAGCCCTCCATTGTTACCTCTTTTGCTATAGATAATAGAGCTAAAAAAATAGAAATTTTTGATAGGTCAAATTATTTGCCAGGTGCTGAAGCTGTTTTTTTCTTAACTTCAAAACATTTTGAAGGGTGTATTGATCCTACAAGACAGGAGTTAACTTTAGAAAATAAAGAGATGGATGCTATTGAAAGAACATTAAAGAGATATATTAGAGAAATATTAGAAAATGAGTTTGAATCTGAATATAAGGCAAATGTTGAGCAGCAATCATCTTTTGTAGAAAATCGATTCCCACACTTAATGGGGTATATTGATAATAGTGAGCTTGGATTTCAATCAACTGAAAAAGTTGTTCAATCTGCGCAGAGTAAATTTTTTCGTAAACAATTTGGTATATTGAAGAAAGAAAAAATTAGTGAGGATGACTATGAGGAAATTATTGAACTCTCGGCACGAAATCTTGCTGAGTACATTTTGTTTAGACAAATACAGATTGATGCTTTATTAGAAATTAACAATAAGAATAGTGAATATGAAATACATGATACTATTACTCCAATTAGAAAAATAATTTATGCAGAAGATAAGAAAAGTAATCTTTTTAAGAATAATGCTTGGATACTTGATGATAGGTTTATGTCTTACTTGCATTCGGCTAGTGATATTTCGTTGCAAAAGATTACTGAATCATTTGATGATATATTTTACAAAGAGTCAGGTTCAGAAGAACGCCCAGATTATTTAATGTTTTTCTCAAATAAGTTAGATAAAGAAGATGATAAATTAAATTTAGTATGTTTTGAATTTAAGAAGTTGGGCAATACTAAGTATGATAAATCTAAAGCTATAATTCAATTGACGGATTATGCTGTTGAATTAAAAGATACATGTAAGCAAATAGATATTTTATTTCTATTTGCCCTTGTTGAATTTGATGAGAAATTTGAAAAAACATTAAAGGCTCAAGGTTTTAAGAGAAGATTCTCAATACAAGGAACAATATGGTCAAGATATAATCCAGATATTGATGTTGAGTTGTCATTTTTGGATTTCAAGGCATTAATTCATGATGCCAATAGTCGTAATAATACGTTTATGGAAATTTTAAAAAATGGATTTTCATATCAGTAAATATTGATTAAATTTATTTGAGATTATTTTAGACATGCAATTCTCCTACTCATGGCTGAAAACCCAAGCCGATATCGAACTTTCCGCCGATAAGCTGGAACATCTGTTAACCATGTCCGGCTTGGAAGTGGAAGAAGCCGAGACTGCCGCGCCGGCGTTTACGGGCGTGGTAATTGCCGAAGTGAAATCCGTTGAAAAACATCCTGATGCCGACCGTTTGAACGTTACCCAAGTCGATGCGGGTACGGGCGAGTTGGTGCAGATTGTGTGCGGTGCGCCGAATGTGAAAGCGGGCATCAAAGTGCCGTGTTCGCTGCCAGGCGCGGTGTTGCCGGGCAATTTCAAAATCAAACCGACCAAGATGCGCGGCGTGGTGTCGAACGGCATGTTGTGTTCCACCGATGAACTCGGTCTGCCTGATGACGGCGTGAACGGTTTGCACATTCTGCCGCAAGACGCTCCTGTCGGTGCAAACATCCGTGAATATTTGGATTTGGACGATACGGTGTTCACGCTGAAAATCACGCCGAACCGTGCCGACTGCCTGAGCATCAAAGGCATTGCGCGCGAAGTGTCTGCTCTGACCGGCTGCGCGTTCAAGCAGCCTGCAATCCATGCCGCGCCAATCACGGGTAGCCGCAAACAGCCCGTGCAGATTTATGCGCCTGCCGATTGCGGCCGCTTTATCAGCCGCGTGATTGAAAACGTGAACGCGCGCGCCGCCACGCCGGATTGGATGAAGCAGCGTTTGGCGCGCAGCGGCATCCGCAGTATTTCCGCGCTGGTGGACATTGGCAATTATGTAATGCTGGAAATCGGTCAGCCGATGCATGTTTTTGATGCCGACAAACTTTCAGGCAGCCTGCACATCCGCCGTGCGCGCGAAGGTGAAACGCTGGAATGCCTGAACGAGAAAACCGTATCTCTGTCTGAAAACACGCTGGTAGTGGCTGATGAAAAAGGCGCGTTGAGTTTGGCAGGCCTGATGGGCGGCGCAGCGAGCGCGGTTTCAGACGACACACAAAATATCGTGTTGGAAGCAGCTTGGTTTGCGCCTGAAATCATCGCAGGGAAATCGCGCCAGTACGGTTTTGGCTCGGATTCGTCGTTCCGCTTTGAGCGCGGCGTGGATTACCGTTTGCAGGCCGATGCCATCGAACGCGCCACCGAATTGGTTTTGCAAATCTGCGGCGGTGCGGCGGGCGAAATGGTGGAAGCGTTGGGCAGGCTACCTGAAAACAAACAGGTCGAATTGCGTTTAGGCCGTCTGAAAACCGTATTGGGCGTGGACATTCCTGCCGAACAGGTGGAAACCATTTTGCAGCATTTGGGCTTGCAGCCTGAAAAAACGGCGGAAGGCTTCCGCGTTACCGCGCCGAGCTTCCGTTTCGACATCGAAATCGAAGCCGATTTGATTGAAGAAATCGGCCGCGTTTACGGCTATGAAAATATCCCCGACGATTACACGTCAGGTCGTCTGAAAATGCTGGCGTTGCCCGAAACCCGCCGTCCGCGTTTTGACGTTTATAACGAAATGGCGGCGCGCGGCTACCGCGAAGTGGTCAGCTACGCTTTCGTTGACGAGCAGTGGGAACACGACTTTGCCGCCAATGCCAACCCCATCCGCCTGCAAAATCCGCTGGCGGCGCAGTATGCCGTGATGCGTTCCACGCTCATCGGCGGCTTGGTGGAAATTCTGCAAAACAATCTGAACCGCAAGCAAAACCGCGTGCGCATTTTTGAAATCGCCCGCGTGTTTGCCAAAGATTCAGACGGCCAGTTTGTACAAAACGAACGCATCGGCGGCCTATGGTGCGGCGCGGCGATGCCCGAACAATGGGGCGAGAAAACGCGCAACGCGGATTTTTACGACATTAAGGCCGATGTAGAAAATCTGTTGAAAAATAAATGGGTTGAATTCGTCAAAACCGAACATCCCGCCCTGCATCCCGGACGCGCCGCCAATATCGTTTCAGACGGCCAAGTCATCGGTTTTGTCGGCGAATTGCATCCGAAATGGCTGCAAAAATACGACTTGCCGCAAGCGCCGCTGGTATTTGAAATCGATATGGCAGCCGTGTTGGAACGCGAAAAAACGCGCTATCAGGCAGTATCGAAATTCCAGCCGGTGCGCAGGGATTTGGCGTTTGTGATGCCCGAAGCCACCACCTTCGAGCAGTTGCAGGCTGCTTTGACCACCGTGTGCGAGCCTATGTTGCGCGAAATTACGTTGTTTGACGTATATCGCGGCGCAGGCCTGCCGGAAAACCACAAAAGCATGGCGTTGAAAGTCATCCTGCAAAGCACGGAAGACACGCTGACCGACGAAGTGGTCGAGCCGATTGTGGCCGAACTGGTGGCAGCGGCAGAAGGCATCGGCGCGAGGTTGCGGGCGTAGCCAAGCGGTTTTGACGAGTTGAAGGTAGATGATTTCCGGAGACGGCCGATACCCTGCCTTTTTATGAATGCAATTCCATATTTTCTTGAAAATGAAAAATATTTTTGCGATAATCTGCCCTTTGTCGCAAACAAAAGGTAAAAGATAATGACACTGACAAAAGCAGAATTGGCCGATATTTTGGTTGAAAAGGTAAGCAGCGTAACGAAGAACGATGCGAAAGAAATTGTTGAGCTGTTTTTTGAGGAAATCCGCACTACATTGGAACGCGGCGAAGAAATCAAGATTTCCGGTTTCGGTAATTTTCAGTTACGCGACAAACCGCAACGCCCCGGCCGCAATCCCAAAACAGGTGAGGAAGTGCCGATTTCCGCACGCCGCGTGGTAACTTTCCATGCCAGCCAAAAATTGAAAGGCATGGTGGAACATTATTATGACAAACAGCAGCAACGATAATTTGCCGCCGATCCCGGCCAAACGTTATTTCAGTTTGGAAGAATTGTGCGAACTGGCTCGAATCAATCCGGCCCAGTTTGCCGATTGGCAGCATGAGCACGGTTTGGTCATCGGATATGGCGGTAATGTTTATACCCGTTCCGATGTCGTGAAAATCAGGCAGTTATGTGCGACTTTTTCGCCGTTTGTCGATACGTTTAACCGCAACGGGTTGGATGCGGCCGGTAATCCGGCGGCAACCGCCGAAGAAATGACCGTCGGCTTGGCGGCATTGTTGGATAGGATTGAGAAAGCACTTGCCAGCAAAGTGTAATTTCCCTATAATCCGCATCCTTATTTCGTCGGAGTGTGGCGCAGTCTGGTAGCGCACTTGCATGGGGTGCAAGGGGTCGAAGGTTCGAATCCTTTCACTCCGACCAAAAATATAAAAGGCTTGGTAATTTTTACCAAGCCTTTTCCCTTTTCTGGCTTGGGAAGGTGTTTCAGACGGCCTCTATTTTCGTTGGATTGAATTTTCTGATTCGTTTGCATTTTTCTATATGATTGTTTTGATGAAGCATTGTTGTTCGTTGCGCTGTATCGTATTGGAAAGGTTTTAGTCCGCATAAGAAGTGAGCAGTGGCATGATGCCGTTTTGTTCCAATGCAATCTGCAGTTTGAGTTCTTCCAATTTTCGGCAGATATGTTCGGTAACGGCTTCTGCCTGTTGGAAATGTTTTGTTGTGATTTTTTGATCGGAGATGCCGAATAATGCGAGCTCCAGCAGGCGTTCGGCATGAATGTTCGGGCGGTAGGTGTGGTGAACGGCGGCATCTTGTTCTCCGAACAACGTGCCGACCACGCTGCTGCGTGTTAAGGCAATGCCCAAAGCGGCATCTTCTCCGCCGAAAGTTCTGAATATTTCGTCTTGTGGGAAACCGCCGCAGGCAAGCAGGGTATTTCGGCGGAAAACCGTGTTGCCGCCTACGGTCATTTCCAGCTGCTGCCATGCCCGATTGAAGTCGGGATGGGTGAGATAACGGTTTGGGAAGCCGACCGGGCGCAGTTTCAGCCGAACCAGGCTCAGGTAGGTAAATCGGCTTAACGCCGTATAGGCGGGGAGAAGGGCTGAAACTTCGTATGCATCGTCGGCATCGAGAAAGGCGGTAAAGTCGGCCCGGCTTTGCAGTGCGCCCCAGTTGCGTGCGCGTGCTGCGCCGCCGTTGGACGGCAGATATTCGCAACGGATTTGCGGATATTGTGCCGCCAATTCCCGCATGATGTCGGGTGTGCCGTCGTCGGAAGCGTCGTCCACCAGCCAAACGGTTTGGACGACGCTTTGGGCAAGCGCGCTTTCGGCGGCGGCGCGTAATGTGTCTGCTGCGTTGTAGCAGGGGATGATAACGTCTAAGGTCGGCTGCATGATGAAGTCCGTAAGGAGGCCGTCTGAAAAGCCGTTTTGGTTTTCAGACGGCCTTGAAGGTTAATCGGGCGGTATGGGGCAAGCTTGGGCAAGACGGGGTAAACGGGCGAAACCAAGGCTGGGGGCTGTGCCGGTTGGGGGGATTCACTATCATTTTTCAGACGGCTCCTTATTGTAACAAGCTTTATATCAAAGCCTGCCGTGTTTTTGTCTTCAAGCGGCATCTTCCGTTTTGAACCTGCCGTGCCGGTTGGGGGGCGAAACTCTGCTTGGAAAATTAAACGTAGGCAGCCTCACGGGGAGGCCGTCTGAAAAGTTTGCCGCGGTTCAATCCGTCAAGAAAGGATATGCAATGAAACTTTATGTTTTGGCTTGCTGTATATTGGCCTTATCCGCCCAGGCTGTTCGGGCTGATGCCTTTTTACCCGGCCCGGATAAGTATGAAAACTCGTTTATTCATACCGCCGCTTTTACTCCGGTGGGCGAACATACCACGGAATGGTCGGAAAAATCCCGTCCTGATGTGCGCCGATATAAGACGGCGGCCGAATATGCCATTGCCTCAAGCCGTGCCAGATATGCCGATTTGGACAGTCTGAAAAAAGCGGTTACGCAAGACTGTGTTGTTTTATATGACAAACAGCATGATGCAGCCTGAGAATGTGCAGTCGCCAGGGCCGACTGGAAAAGCTATGCCGCTGTAGAACTGGCTATGTTGCAGGAGCAGGATGCCAGCTTGGAACTCAACAGGTTGTGGAATGAAACGCGCCGTATGGAAACGCAATGCAAATTGCCCGCTATGCCGCGTTATGCCTTTTAACGGACGGCGTTTTTTCAGACGGCCTCACATATGGCGAATCATTCAAAATCAGGACGGCTGACTGCGATAGCCTTGCTGGTTGTTGATTAAACGTAAAAAAGCAACGGATAAACCGTTGCTTTTTTGTTTGAACTGCGAATCTTACAAACTGCCTAACACGATGCGCAATACGCGGCGCAGGGGTTCGGCTGCGCCCCACAAGAGCTGGTCGCCGACGGTGAACGCGCTGATGTATTCGCCGCCCATGCCCAGTTTGCGGATGCGTCCGACGGGGACGGACAGCGTGCCGGTAACCTTGGCGGGCGTCAGCTCGTGGATGCTGGCTTCTTTTTCGTTGGGGATGACTTTTACCCAGTCGTTCGCGCCTGCTAAAATCGCTTCGATTTCGGACACGGGCAGGTCTTTTTTCAGCTTCAGGGTGAGGGCTTGGCTGTGGCAGCGCATAGAGCCGATGCGGACGCACAAACCGTCGATTACGGTCGGATTGTCGCTGCGGCCGAGGATTTTGTTTGCTTCCACGCCGCCTTTCCATTCTTCTTTAGACTGGCCGTTGCCCAAATCCACGTCAATCCATGGAATCAGGCTGCCGGCGAGCGGTACGCCGAAGTTGGCTTTCGGGTAGTCTTCGCTGCGCAGGAAATCGGACACTTTGCGGTCGATGTCGAGAATCGCGCTGGAAGGATCGGCAAGCTCGTCCGCCACTTTGGCGTGAATCGCGCCCATGCCGCTGATGAGTTCGCGCATGTTTTTCGCGCCTGCGCCGGAAGCGGCTTGGTAGGTCATGCTGGTTGCCCATTCGACCAAATCGTTTTGGAACAGGCCGCCCAGCGCCATCAGCATCAGGGAGACAGTGCAGTTGCCGCCGATGTAGTTTTTCACGCCGTTTTTGAGGCCGTTGTCGATGACGTTGCGGTTGACGGGGTCGAGGACGATGATCGCGTCGTCTTTCATGCGCAGTGAGGACGCCGCGTCAATCCAGTAGCCGTTCCAGCCGCTGTCGCGCAGGGGTTGGAACACGGATTTGGTGTAATCGCCGCCTTGGCAGGTGACGATGATGTCCATTTTCGCCAGCTCGGCAACGTCGTTCGCGTCCAATAATGTTTTAGCCGCCTGACCGAAATCAGGTGCCGCGCCGCCGACGTTGGATGTGGTGAAGAAGAATGCTTCGGGAATGTGGGCGAAGTCGTTTTCTTCTTTCATACGCTGCATCAAAACCGAACCGACCATGCCGCGCCAGCCGACGAAACCTACTTTCATGATTAATCTCCGTGTTTGAGTTTGTGCCGTACCGCAGATGAGGCAGCCTCTATCCGGGCTGTTTTGCGGTTGCAGGGGGAAATGCGCTTTTTAAACCTGCCTTGTGGAAAAGTAAAGTTTTTTCGTAAATTGTTTACAAAGTGTGCGGCAGGGCGTGGCATTTTGACTTCGGCAGGGTTTGTTTTCATACGGCCTATTCATGTCTTTGGGCGGAGTGCGTGATGGGTGCGTAGCACTAAGGGAGTGTTGAGGCCGTCTGAAAAAACCTTTGGATGGGGTTGTAATGTTTTGAATCCGTAGGAGATGATGTTTTCAGACGGCCTGCCAATATAGGCCGTCTGAAAGTTTGGCGTTGCCGGGCGGGTTTATACGGTTTGCGAGTATTGGGCGGTGGTTTCGCGGTGGCGCAGGTGGTAGTCGAATACCATGGCGATGTTGCGGATGAGGAAGCGGCCTTTGGGCGTTACCTGCAGGCTGTGCCTGTGCAGTTTGACCAGCCCCAGTTGCGCCATTTGTTCCAGGTCTTCCAATTCGGTGGCGAAATATTGTTCGAAAGGTATGCCGAAGATGTCTTGGTAAACGTGGAAGTCGAGGGCGAAACGGCACATCAAGTCCTGAATGATGTTGCGGCGTAGGATGTCGTCTTTGTTCAGTCGGTAGCCGCGCATAATCGGCAGGCGGCCTTGGTCGATGGCGGCGTAGTAGTCGGTGATGTTGCGTTCGTTTTGTTCGTAGGTGCTGCCGATTTTGCCGATGGCGGATACGCCGATGGCGATGAGGTCGCAGTCGGCATAGGTGGAATAGCCTTGGAAGTTGCGCTGTAAAAAGCCTTCGCGCAGGGCAACCGAAAGTTCGTCGTCGGGTTTGGCGAAATGGTCCATGCCGATGAAGACGTAGCCTGCTTCGGTCAGGCGTTGCACGGCGTATTGCAGGATGTCGAGTTTTTCTTCGCTGCTGGGAACGGCATCGGTGTCGATGCGGCGTTGGGGTTTGAATATGTGCGGCAGGTGGGCGTAGTGGTAGAGCGCGAGACGGTCGGGGGCCAGGCCCAATACGGTGTCTATGGTGGGTTTGATGCTTTCTAGCGATTGGTGCGGCAGGCCGTAAATCAAATCTACGCTGACGGATTTGAAACCGGCTTCGCGGGCGGCATCAATGACGGTGCGTGTTTCTTCGACGGTTTGGATGCGGTTTACGGCCTGCTGCACTTTGGGGTCGAAATCCTGTATGCCGACGCTCATGCGGTTGAAGCCCAGCCTGCCAAGATGTAGGACGGTTTCGCGGCTGACTTTGCGCGGGTCGATTTCGATGGAGTATTCGCCGTCGGGAAGCAGATTGAAATGGCGGTGTATCATGGCGAATACGCGGTCGAGTTGGCCGTCTGAAAGAAAGGTGGGCGTGCCGCCGCCGAAGTGGAGTTGCGCCAAAGGCTGTTTGCCGTTCAGGTGCGGGGCGAGCAAGTCCATTTCGCGTTCGAGGTAGTTCAGGTATTCGTCGGCGCGGGTTTTGTCTTTTGTGATGATTTTGTTGCAGCCGCAGTAGTAGCAGATGGTGTCGCAAAAGGGGATGTGGATGTAGAGCGACAGGGGTTTGTTCAACGCGCCTGCCTGCCGCAGTTCCAATGTTCGGATGTATTCTTGCTCGTTAAAATCTTTATGGAAGCGGTCTGCCGTCGGGTAGGAAGTGTAACGCGGACCGCTGGCGGGCAGCGAGGCGATGAGTTCCCGGTCGAATTCGGGTTGTTCGTCGTTAGAAATTCGGATAATTTTCATGAGGGTAAGGTTTGATATTGGTCAAGTTTGTAGTTGTTTGTTAGAATCGCATAAAGCTGGCGGATACGCCTTGATGTGAGTCAAGACCGAATTGTATACAGTTTGTCTGGCATACAACAATAAGGATATATTACATGGGTGCACACACTTTGTTACAACCGATGAAAACACTCTGTTCGACGTGTTCGCTGCGCGAGTTGTGCCTGCCTGTCGGTTTGCGGCCGGATGAGTTTGAGCAGTTGGATACGGTCATCAAACAGAGCCACAGGTTGAAAAAAGGGGAGTTTTTATTCCGTTCGGGTGAATCCTTCCATTCGCTGTATGCGATACGTACCGGCTTTTTTAAAACAACGGTTGCCTCCCAAGACGGTCGGGATCAGGTTACCGGTTTTTTTATGTCGGGCGAATTGATTGGGATGGACGGCATTTGTACGCATTCCCATAGCTGCGATGCAGTGGCTCTGGAAGACAGCGAGGTGTGCGAGTTGCCTTTCGGGCATATGGAGGCATTGAGTAAGGAAATCCCGAGCATTCAAACGCATTTTTTCCGCTTGATGAGCAGGGAGATTGTTCGTGATCAGGGCGTGATGCTGTTGCTGGGCAATATGCGGGCGGAAGAGCGGATTGCGGCGTTTTTGCTGAATTTGTCGCAGCGTCTGCATCATCGGGGGTTTGCCGCCAATGATTTTATTTTAAGGATGTCCCGCGAGGAAATCGGCAGCTATTTGGGTTTGAAGCTGGAAACGGTCAGTAGGACGTTATCGAGATTTCATCAGGAAGGGTTGATTGTGGTTGAGCATAAGCACATCAGGCTGCTGAAGCCGGAAATGTTAAATCAGATGGTGTCGGGCGGCTCTCACGCCGTCTGAAAAAAGCACAGAACTTTTGGGTTCTGTGTTTTTTGTTTGTCGTTTTAAATGGAAAAATCTTCGATAACCGGCGCGTACAACAGTTGGTCCAATCTTTCTTTCGTCAGGCTTGGATTGAATAAGCCGATAAAGTCATAGATATATCCGCGCAAATAGCTGTCCGGTCGGAATAACAGGCCGGAATAGCAGGGTTCAATCAGCTGCGAGATGTCAATTAAGGTCAAATCCGAATCGGTTTTCGGTTCGTAGGCCGCTTTGGCCATAATCCCAATGCCGAGACCGAGTTTGACATAAGTTTTAAGCACGTCATTGTCTGCAACCGAAAGAGCGGCATTCGGCGGCGGTATGTCGGCCTTATGGAATGCACGGACAATATTGGTTCCTTGGTTGAAGGCAAATTCATAGGTGATTAAAGGATATTGGGTAATCAGGGGGAGGGTGAGTGCGCCTTTGTGGTCAAGAAGGGGGTGGTCGTTCGGAACAATAAGCCCGTAATGCCAGCGGAAACACGGAATATTGCGTAATTCTTCAATTGTTTCGGGCAGCTCCGGCGTGATGGCGAAATCGACTTTCCCTTCAGAAACCATTTGCTGTATATCGGAAGGCGTCCCTTGCTTGATATTCAGGCTGACTTTGGGATACATGCCGATAAATTCCGCAATGATGGGCGGCAATATGTAGCGAGCCAAAGTATGCGTGGTAGCTATGGTTAAAACGCCGTTATCTTGTTTGGTAAACTCATAACCGATGTTTTTGATGTTTTGGATGTCGTGGAGGATGCGCTCTGCCGTTTGTAGCACAGCCTTGCCTGGTTGTGACACGGATATAATCCGTTTGCCGCTACGGATAAAAATCTGAATGCCCAGTTCTTCTTCCAGTAGCCGTATTTGTTTTGATACGCCGGGCTGAGAAGTAAACAGGGCCTCGGCAGCTTCGGAAACGTTCAGATTATGCCGGTAAACTTCAAGTGCGTAACGTAATTGTTGTAATTTCATAATGTTGAAGAATGATTCGGATGAAAGGGTAGGGCTGCTTTGAGAGCGTGAATGTAACATAAAAACAAACTTAAATTAAGAAATGACTGCTTGCGGCGATTATTTTGGTAAATCGCCAGCGAATTGGGAGAAGGGCGTAAAACAGATTGGGATTATCCAAAGATGTAATTTCTTGTTGCTTTTGTGCAACTGGGAGTGGCAAGAGTAGTACTTTCACCAGTAAATGAATGACACGGAATTGATTTTTCGGCATGATGCACAGCTAGGAAGCAGGCGGCCTTCGGGCAATTTTTAATGGGATATTGACAGTTTGTGTCGGGTTTTTTTATAGTACGACCTTAGATATTCTGGTTGCCGTTAAGTTCAGCGGCCTGTTATGTTGTGCTTTGTAATGGTCTTTGGGTCATTGCATTAACAATCTTTGATGAGGGAATAATAATGACCAAACAGCTTAAATTAGGTGCATTAATCGTTGCCGCTATTGCTTCGGCCAATACTCTTGCCGCCAGCGAGCCGCATACCAAACACGGATATACCGTTAGCCGTGAGTCTCAAGAAATTGTTCGTAACAATTACGAAGAATGCTGGAAAAACACTTATTTCGATAAAGCAGCCCATGGTCGCGTAGAGTGTGGTGATGCAGTTGCCCAGGCTCCTGCTGCCCCTGAATATGTAGACGAAACCGTTTCTTTGTCAGCTAAAACTCTGTTTAACTTCGATAAAGACAATCTGCGTCCTCAGGCTATTGAAACCTTGAATAACCTGGCTGCCCGTTTGTCTGATGCTAATGTTCAGGCTGTTCGTGTTGAAGGTCATACTGACTTTATGGGTTCAGAGCAATACAACCAAGCTTTGTCTGAGCGTCGTGCCAATGCTGTAGCGAACTACTTGGTTAACCAAGGCGTACCCGCAGGCAAGATTTCTGCTGCAGGCTTAGGTAAGTCTCAAGCTCAAATGACCGCTACTTGTGAAGCTGAAGTTTCCAAACTGGGCAAAAAAGTATCTAAAGCCAAAAAACGCGCTGCTCTGATTGCATGTATCGAACCCGATCGCCGTGTAGACGTTAAGATTCGCAGCTTGGTACAAAAACAAGTTTCTGCCGGTTCTGAAGCTGTTGGTGAGCGTCCTGCTAGTGACAGCCACTGGTTGCCTGGCGAAAGATCAAGCATCCACGGTTACACTCGCTGGTAAGATAATTTTGAAAAGCCCCGCATCTGTGCGGGGCTTTTTTATTGTTACATCAGGTGGAGTATAGGTATTTCACTTTTATTATTCCTGTTAAAGTAGGACTAATGAATCTAATATGCGGATGTTGGAATTGGTGATTTGGCAGATCAACTTATTTTCCGTTACGTTTCAAGTTTGTCCGGCTGTACTGCTTTTACTGTTCAACGCTTGTTGCTATGTATCAATTATTAGTCAATCCATCGCGTATCTTTTATTTAGTGATTCCGCAATAGTGGTTGGTGTGTGTGCGAGTTTCAAATAACAAGAGGAATAGAATGAACGAGTTTAATTTTATAGAGCAATACCTTATTAAAAATCAGGGTGACTCATCGGTATTGTTGGGTATTGGGGATGATGCAGCGATTGTCCGTCCGAGACCTGATCGGGATCTGTGCATCAGCAGTGATATGTTATTGGCAGGGCGGCATTTTTTCGTTGATACAAAACCCGAAGACTTGGCGCATAAGGTCTTGTCGGTTAATTTATCCGATATGGCGGCGATGGGGGCGGTGCCGAAATGGGTGCTTTTAAGTGTGGCGTTGCCAGTTTTGGATAAGGATTGGTTGAAGTCTTTTTGCAATCGTTTTTATGCACTTTGTGATGAATATGGCGTTTCTTTGATCGGCGGAGATACGACTAAGGGGGATTGGGTATTTAATGTAACGATTTTGGGCGAGGTACCGAAAGGGTGTGGTTTGTTGCGTTGTTTAGTCCGTGAAGGCGATGATGTTTGGGTTTCGGGCCGACTCGGTTCTGCGGCAGCGGCATTGCAACATTTGTTGGGTAATTTTGTTTTGCCTCAGGCTGTATTCCGGCAATGCGAGCAGGCTTTGCTGCGGCCGATTCCAAGGGTAGGTTTGGGACAGTCTTTGCTGACGGAGGCTCATGCGGCGCAGGATATTTCAGACGGTCTGATACAGGATTTGGGACATATCCTAGATGCTTCGGGAGTGGGCGCTGAGATTTTTTGGCAGGATATTCCCGTGTTGCCTGAGTTAAGGGATTGCCTATCATCAAAACAGTTGCACCAGTGTGTTTTGGCGGGTGGAGATGATTATGAACTGCTGTTTACCGCGGATGCCGGGCGGCGTGGGCAGATTGAAGCATTAGCCCGGCAGTGCGGCGTGCCAGTCAGTAGGATAGGAAGGGTGGTTGCGGGCAACGGTATCCGTATTTGGGATAAAGAAGGCAGGGAGATTGTATTGGAAAAATATGGTTTTGATCATTTTGCCTGAACTTTTTGCCATTTTTTAAAGCAATAAAGAATTTTTTAGTCAGTTTGTTGCGCTTGTATAAAAGGCGCAAGCCATGCTGTGGGCAAAGCATTTATTCCATTTTGAGGCCGTCTGAAAATTTACGGTGAAACAGGCGGGAGTATGGGTTTGTTCGACGGATCTGCAAAATCTGCCGGTTGCCGTGGTTGCCATGATTGCTATTTGTCTGTTGGGTTGTTGGCGGGAAGAGGTGGTTGGGCCCATTGCCAGCCGGGTGCATTTTGCCCGCCAATCGGATGCCTGCCTTGAATGCCGGCATAAGAATCCAAATCGCGCACGGCAGTTTGCGTGGAGCTTTGGCCGTTCCGACGGAAGCGTCCGCTTTCAATGCCGCTGCCTAGGCTGCCGTAAAAGCGCACTTCGGCTGAAGCGTAGACTGAAAGTAACAGAATACATAACATCAAGTTTCGCATCATGATTCCTTTAACGGATGATGTCGGGACGGGCGGCAAACCATGCCAACACGCATTCGGCAAGCATCAGCACGCTTAAAACGGATAATGATGCCGACCACGAACCGGAAACATCGTAAAGCAGGCCCATGCCGAGCGGACCGACGGCGGCAATGGAATAACCGACGGTTTGCGCCATGCCGGAGAGAGCTGCGGCGGTACGGCTGTCGGACGAACGGAGTGCAAACAGCATTAAAGCGGACGCGAAGCAGCCCGAAGTGCCCGCACCAGCCAAGAGAATCCACAGCGGGGCGGTGCCGGCCGGCATCAGCCACAAGCCCGAGATGCCCGCCAGCATCATCAGGCTTAAGCCGAGATTGAACCACTGCCTGTGCCTGATGCGGGCGAACAGAAACGATGCCGACAGGCTGCCGGCCAGGGAGCCGATTTGAAACAAGGCGACATAATTGCCTGCGGCGGCGGTTCCTATGCCTTTTTCCATCAGCACCGAAGGCAGGAAATTGACCAGCGAATAAAACAGAAGGGACTGCAAACCCATAAACGCGCTGAGGCACCAAGCCGGACGCAGCCGCCATATATTGCCTGTGAGGCCGTCTGAAAGCATATTTTCAGACGGCCTTTCCGCACCCGCGCGGCGCGCTATGGCCAGCCATACGCATAATGCGGCCGTTGCGGGCAGCAGCCATACCGCCAGCGACCATTGCCAGCCCGCATATTCCGCCAGCGGAACGGAAGCCGATGCGGCCAGGGCCGAAGACAATGCCATGACCACCGACAGCGTGCCAACTGCCAAGCCGACCCGGCCGGGAAGATTGCGTTTCGCCAGCGCGGGCAGCAGCACGTTGCCCATGGCGATGGCGGCGGCCAACAGCAGCGTTCCGCCCGCCAGCAGGTTTTCAGACGGCCCCGACGAGCGGCAAACCAGTCCGACAATCATCAAGGCAAGGGATGCGGCCAATACGCGCTCCATACCGAAACGCCGCGCCGCTTTCGGTGCGAAAGGCGAAAACAGCGCGAAAGCCAGCATGGGCAGGGCAGCCGCAATGCCCATAAACGTGCCTGAAGCCCGCAAATCGGTCTGTATCATCCCGACTAAAGGGCCGAGTGCGGCCAGGGGCGCGCGCAGGTTGGCGGCCAGCAGGGCGACGGCAATCAGCAGCAGGCCGAGGGGCAGGGCGGCGGCGGGACGGTTTTTCTGTTTCATACGGTCATAAACGTATTGGGGAATGGTTCGGTTTTAATTAGGGGGCAACTGATTCGGCATTTTGGCGCATGAGTGAGGCGTGTTTGAAATCGCAAGCGAAATCAGGCTGTTTGCCTATTGCAGTGTAATGGAAAAGGCGTGTGTCTGCCGGATTGGTTTTCAGACGGCCTTATTTGTCGGTTTGAGGCCGTGGCCATCAAATTTTTTAAATGAGTGGTTTGTAGAATACCGTTTGTCGCAGATACGTCTTTCAGACGGCCTGACGACGGCGGAAAGGGTTGCTTCTTGATTTCTTTGGCCGCTTTCTGCCTGTCGGTTTGCGCCGGTTGTTCCGTCAGCTTCGTTAAAACAGTTTGTTGGAGTCGAGCAGCAGGGTAACCGGGCCGTCGTTGCACAGCGTAATCTGCATATGGGT